>CADBLC010000012.1 GCA_902795385.1 Fibrobacter succinogenes
GCTTTCCGTCTTTCCGCAAAGATGGGATTCGGGATTGTTGAAACTGACGTGCGCCTTACAAGCGATGGAAAATTCGTTTGTATTCACGATGCGACAGTAAACAGGACTTCTAACGGAAGCGGAAACGTTGCAGACATGACGCTGGACCAGCTTAAAGCGCTTGATTTCGGCTCTTGGAAATCCGCCGATTATGCGGGTACAAAAATACCGACTTACGAAGAATTCCTTGTGTGCTGTAGAAATCTTGGTTTAGATGTTTACGTTGAAATCAAAGAAGCTACAGGACACTATGACGAATTATTAGACATTACGCGGCGCCTTGGTATGAAGTCAAGGACAACTTTTATTGCAGATAGCGGATCTAAGCTTGTGCAAATAAATAACCGCGATACATCATACAGAATTGGTTACGCTATCGCGTCAATTACTCCAGAAAGGGTTGCAAACGCACAGGCTATGTTCGCGGATAACAAGAATTTGTTTATTGATGTTGACTTGACCAATACAACAGATTCCGATATTGCGTTAGTAGAAGCCGCTGGTATTCCGCTTGAAGTTTGGACTGTTGATTCCGAACAAACTATTATGGCGATGAATCCTTATATTTCTGGCGTAACAAGCAATTCTGTTGTCGCTTCCGATTTTCTGTATTCTTACGAATTAGGAAAATAATATGGAGCAGTTCGCAGTTGACACGATTTCGGCCGGAGGGGCGCTCGGCGTCCTCTTCGTGCTGTTCCTCCTCGCTTTCGGCTGGTGTTATTTCCGCATCAAGGGACACGACGTGCGCCTGAACGAGGGCGACTCCACGATGAAGGAGATGCTCAAGCTCATCACCGACATACGCATCGACGTGGCGGTGATGCGCGGCAAGAAGGAAGACGAGGAAAAGGAGAGGAAGTGAACGTCCTCGGCCTCATCCTGATCGTTGCGGCCATCATTTTCGTGGAGGTAATCGATGATTAGTGTCCGTACGGTATTTGCCGCCGAATCCCCGAAATGGGGAACCCGCAAGGACGGCTCGCACGTACTCAACAACCAGTTCCTGCTCATAGTCAGCGCGGACCGCGATGGCGTGCTTCTCGAGCTCACTTTCTCCTTCCACGAGGGATTTCGCTGCGACGGGCTCTCCGTCCCGTGGGCGTTCCGATGGTTCCTCCCTTCCTGGGATTCCAAGAATGCGCTCTACAACGTGGCAGGCGCCGTCCATGACTGGCTCTACGCCACGAAGGGCTACTCCATCCTGCGCCGCGAGGAGTGCGACGATATTTTCCGGGGCCTGCTGCGCGAGTCCGGCATCAGCCGGTTCAAGGCCGGAGCCGCCGACAAGGCGGTCGAGTGGTTCGCGGGCGGCAAGAATCACTGGGGAAACGACGACTACAAGATAGCCGACAAGTGCTCCATGGTGGTGAGGTTTCTATGATGGTGCTTGTGCGAGACACGAAAACTGACAAGGCCATTCTCGGCCACATCGTACTTGACGGTGCGCTAATCTGCTACACGTGCGAGAATCGCGAGAAGGCCATCCCCGTAGGGCTGTATTCGTTGCAGAACAGCATTAGCCCAAAATTCAAGCGAGAGCTTCCCCTCATTTACGGCGACAAGGTGGCCGCATCGCGCGGGTGTCGCATCCACGCTGGAAACAGCTACAAGGATTCGAGAGCGTGCGTGTTGGTTGGCATGTCCAGGAACTGCGTGGCGGGTACTATATCCGAGAGCAAGAACGCCGAGACCATGATAACCATGTTGTGCCGCAACATCTGCCAGCTCGCCATCGTGGACAACACATGAACACCAGAACCGACTTACTGAACTATTTCATCCGGGAGCGCGGCTTCCGTTCCTTCCTCGAAATCGGGACCGCCGACGGAGCGAACTTCCGCGCCGTGGAATGCGAGCACAAGGTCAACGTAGACCCGAACGCCGAGGCCACGTTCCGCATGACCTCCGACGATTTCTTCCACCAGAACCGCGACAAGTTCGACCTCGTATTCATCGACGGCTTCCACGAATGGCACCAGGCACTCCGCGACGCGAACAACGCCTTAAACGTGCTCACCCCTGGCGGAGTGATCGTGATGCACGACTGCCACCCCGACTGCGAGGAGTGCGCGGCGCACGTCGACGAATACCGGCAGCCGGACCGCTCCTGGTGCGGTGACGTGTGGAAGGCCTTCGCCCTCCTCCGCTCCGAGCTCCGCTATAAAACCTACGTATGGGACCACGACTGGGGCTGCGGCGTGATAGACACCGCCGAGAGCGCAGAGCCCGCAGGGAGGCTCCCGGACGTGGAGAGGCTCACCTTCGCGGATTTCGTGGCGCACCCGGAGTGGATGGGTTTCGTTGAAAAACCGTTTTAAAGTTTTTGCGAGTTTTTATAAGAATCTTAATGTATGCACTAAAGTATGCACTTATTTACCCGCATTTTTAGTATTTGCTTGTTTTGGGGTTGAATTGGTTAGAACGTAATTAAACCAATTTAAACCTTTAAAAATTAGGGTTTTGGGCTGTTTTTCTTTTAAAACGGATAAAAACGAAACAAGCACCAATAAAATATATAAATTTGATTCTTCTCTTGTTTTATGCGGCTTTCGTAACGGGTATGCATTAAAGTATGCACTTTTTAAAAGGAAATGGCCCGGAGAGCTCCGGGCCTGAAGAAAATATACTCTTTTCGCTCCGACAAGTCAAGGGAAAGCCTTCACGATTGCCTCCTCGGCGTCACTGTCCAGGATGTGCCCGTAGATGTCGAGCGTCATCTGGATGTTCTCGTGGCGCATCAGCGTCTGCGCGCGGATCAGGTTCGAGCCGAAGCTGTGGCGGAACCGGTGAGCGTGCGCCTTGCCGAGGAACCCTCCCGGCAGGGCCTTGGCGGAATACTTGGAGATGGACTCGCGGGTGCAGCGCAGTTTTTCCCAGTTCCCGCCCGCCGCGTTGAACTTTTCAATCTCTCTCTGCAGGCGGGGGCAGAGCGGAATCTTTGCCGGCTTGTCGCCCTTGCCGACGATGTGGATGTACCCGTCGTGGATCTTGTCGGGGCGCATTGCCATCGCCTCGCTCCTGCGAAGGCCGGCGAAGGCCATGAACGACCACGTGAGGCGCGTTTCCGGATTCGGGGCGAATGCGATGATGCGGTCGATTTCCTTCGTGGTCCAGAAATGCCTCTCGGGCTTCACGCGTTTTCGTTTCGGTATGGCCTTGCCTACCGGGTTGTATGGGATTGCCTCCAGCACGTTCACCAAGTAATTGAAGAAGCTGGACACGATTGTCTTGTTGTTGTTGTATGTCGTGGCGTTCTTGCTGTCGTTTTCTTCCAGGAACGCCTCGGCCAGTTCGCTGTTGCGGATTTCTGTAACGTTGCGGTCGAACAGCGGGGCGAAAGCCTTGAGCGCGTTCATGAACACGGCCACGCTGCCGCGCTTTGTCCCCTTGGCCCTCTGGAACTTCTCGTAGCGTTCCACGGCCTCGCCGAGCGTGAGCACCTTCGGCTCCGTCCTGGCGTCGAACGAAGGATGGCCTTCGCCTCGGTCTTTGATTCGGTCCCGAGGCTGAAGAAATGCACGGCGCCCTTCTTGGAAGGGTCCGGGACGCGGGCGTACCACGTGAGCACACCCTTGCTCTTGTTGCGCTGTACGATAGTTATGGCCATGACTACTTTTTCGGGATGTACTTGTGGGTGAGCTTCTGGATCCACGCGGCGACGGCGGCAGGGGAGTATAGCCACCCCAGCGTCGGATGGAAGAAGACCTCGATTTCCTTGTTCTTTACGCTGGAAAGGATCTTGTTCCTGCCCACCTTCATCTTTTTCATTGCGCCTGTAATCGTGTAGTACAGTTCGTCGTTCACGATGCAGGTGTCTTTGTCGTTCAGCGGTTCGTTTGCTACCATCTTCCTCATCTTGTCGCCTCCTTATTTAAAAATATCTTTGCCCGTACAGTTTTTCGTTCGATGTATTCGTCGATTGATTCGGGCGAAATGAACGGCCTGCGGTTGTGCCGCATGTACTGGATTCCATTTCTGGCCATGATTCGCTGCACGGAACGGACGGAGGTGTTGAGCACCTGGGCGGCCGTTCCGATGTCGTAGTATGGCCTGTTGTTGATTAGCACGTTCGGCTTGATCATCTGGCGCTCCTCATGGCTTCGCGAAACTTCTTCGCGTATTCGTAGTTCGCTTTGCGGCCAAGCGCATCAAATTCCTCGTCGCTCATATCTACCAGAGGTTTCAGGTCGTGGATTGTCACGTGCGTAGATCCTTCGCTTTTTAGATCACGAGCAGCGCAGAAGGCGTGGCGCCTTTCATCGTATGAGAAAAACTGGTAGTAAGTATCAATTGCAACAAACGTCTGTTCTTCCATTATAGGATTTTGGAACTTTTCAATACGTAAGATGTAAATCCGTCTTGTCTTTTTTTCCGTCATGAATTCCAGCATCTTGCGCTCGAAATCCTGGGCGGCCTTTTGATGCCTTTGGAACATTTCCGACATTTTTAATTCGTCAATTGATGTTATTTTATTGAAGAAATCGTCGACGCCCTTCATGGATTCGGCAATCCTTAAATCAATATTTTCGCTCACAGTTTCCCCCCGTTGAAGAATGCGATGGTGCCTATCGTCATGGAGCCAGCCATCATGAGGATGGAACAGATAATGAACGCGGCGGCAACCACGTAAACAAACGTAAGGATGCAGGAGCCGGCCTTGGATTTTTCCGACGCTTTATACACCTCCTTTGCTTCCAGTTTATCCCCTTTTCTGAATCTCCATATCAGTTCTTTTATTTCATTTGTACATTCGTAGCATAGGTCGGCGTAATCGTATGCTTCGTTTATTGCATCTCCATACGCGAATGGTCTTGCAGGTTTTTTGCATCTGTCGCATACTATCATTTTATCCTCCTATTTGTACCTGCAGGCATCCCATTCGTGCGGCTCCTGCATCCATCTTGCCGGAAGCGTCGGGATGATCGCAAGCGCCTCGTAGATTTCCTCCTGGAGAATCATGTCGGCCTGGTAGGGCGCCTCGGAATTCACGAGCTTGAAACCAAATTCCGCGGCTCTTACCGTGCCCATCTTCTCGAGTTCCTTGTGAATCATCACGAAATGTCTAGTTTTCACTGTGTTCATGCCGGTCTTCTTGCTCTTTTCCATCATACCTTTTCTCCTATCGCTTCGAGTTGTCCGGTGATCTTCTCGAACCCTGCCGGGTCGAGCCTCTGCAGGCATTCCGTGCAGATGCGGTTCTGGCTCCCGTGCTCGGGGACGAGCCATCCGTCGTTCCCGCAGCGGTGACAGCCCCCGTGGACCATGCCGAGTTTTTCCAGGTGTTTCACGTTGATAAGTGTCATACCTTCCTCCCGTTGACGAGAAGGTTCTCGCCGAAATAGACGCGCAGGAAGCGTTCGAGGTAGTGGTCGCTTTCCATCCAGTAGCCCTTCATGTCCATGAGCTTGCGCTGGTATTCCATCACGTCAGCGTATCGTTCCTTCAGCATGGCTACCTGCTGGCGGAGCTGTGCCGGCATGATTCCGGGCGCCACTCTTGAAAGCGGGTGTGCCTCGGTGTAGGGCGTGCCCTCGAAATCGCTGCAAAGAAGCACGGCGCCGATGGCCGTGGCCTCCAGCAGCTTCAGGTTGCTCTTGGCCCTGTTGAAGTTGTTGGGGCGGAGCGGTGCGAGGTAGATGTCGGGCTCGATCGCCGCGATGGTGGCGGGGAACTCGGCGGAGCTCACGCCGCCGTGGACTTTGACCTTCTCGGCCACGTCGCCCAAGAACTTGACGTTGTCGAATACGTGGAGCTCGATTTCCCCGTTCTTGACAGCCTCGGTGAGCCATGGCACCCATGGGCCCGCAAAGTCGCCGACTCTCCCGTCCTTGAAATGCCCCATGGAGCCGGCATAGAGCACGCGGGGCACGTCGCGCATGGCGGTGCGCTTCCTGGCGTAGCCGAAACAGTAGCGCGGCACCGCGTTCGGCAGGATCGTGACACGGTCGTAACCGAAAACGCCTGCGATGGCGTACTTCAGGAAGGCCGTCGAGACGGTCACGCCGTCCAGCTTCGGCAGCATCTTCGCGAGGTACTTTCCGGCCTCCACCGTGTCGATGGGCTTCGGGTTGTACTCCGGGATGGCCTGCGTCCCGTCAAGGCTGAAAAGCAGGTCGTCGTAATCGGCAAAAATCTTGTACCCGTACTTGTTGCGCTTCGCGACGTAGTGGCGAATCATGCTCCCGCCGGTTTCCTCGCTGAAAGGGCGCCCGAAAAGGATGGCGGCGGTCCTGGCGAGAACGTGGTCGTCCGTAACCTCGAAGCGGGTGAGGACCGTCTTGACTTCGCCGCCGCGGTCGGTCATGAGCAGCATGGAGACAAAGCGCTGGCGGTACCATGAACAGGCGAACCTGTCGGAGCAGTGGATTATGATAATATCCTTCTTCATGCTGCCTTCCTCCATTTGGGCTTGAACTTGTGGAGCCATGCGTCGAGGGCCTCGCGGGCCTCCTTGCCGGGTTTCATCTTTTCGCTCTCCCGCGAGCGTTCGTCTCCGTAGAACTGGCCCACCTTGCCGCTCGGCAGGATTTCTGCGGTGGCTACGGGGGCGCCTTCCCTCGTGGCGATGAACACCAGCAGGCAGCGCCTGTCGGCCATCTTGCCGATGTAATCGGCGCTTACCAGGCACTGGTGCAGAATCTTCGCCTGGTGCTGCACGGACTTGATGTCCACGGGGATCGAGACGACGAGGCCGTTCTTGCGGACCTTCTTCTTGAGCCACTTGCCGACCACCTTCTCGAAGTTCGCCTTCTTCTCGCGCTCGCGGCGGGTGGCTTCCTTCTTGCGGGCGAGACGTTCGGCAGCCTCGACGCGTTCCACTTCCTTCATGACCTTGTCGTGGGCCTTTTTCAGTTCCTTCGGGAATTTCCAGTAGGGGTCCTTGACGTCGTGCCCGACACGCTTCGCCATGCGGATGTAGTCGTTGTACATGTCTAAGGCCATCCGGTTGCCGTCCAGGTACTTGAAGACGTCGAACGCGCAGCCGAGCCCGTAGGAACTGCGGAATTGCTGCCAGGCGTTGTAGTCTTCCGGGGTCCGCCCGTGCATCACGAACGTGATCTTGGCAAGCGTCCAGCGCTCGGCTTCCGGGGTCTTCCGGATGAACGCCAGCACGGCCTTCTGGCGCTCGTTCTTCATGCGCAGGAAGTTTCCGTTCGCGACGAGGTTGTCGAGGTGGGCGCCTACGAGCAGTTCCGTGCGGTGGTCCTTCTTCCAGGCGGTGAGCAGGCGCATGGCTTCGGCGGGCTTGACCTGTCCCGCCTTCTGGAGCGTCCACTTGAAGTCCGGGTGCACCATGAGGATGGCGGCCGTCTCCCGTTCGGTGAGGGGCGACGAGCAGCAGATGGAGCCCGTGCGCAGCGCCCTGCAGCTTCCGGAGACGTTGTACCAGGTATCGTCTTCGAAGTCCAGGTCCACCATGTACCCGCACATCGGGTGGTAGTCAAGGTAGCGGACTTTTTCTGTCCCTTCGTCGTCGATACGGTAGACGGTCACGTTGCCGGCCGAGTGTTTTTTTGTCGCTGGCCACCGAGCCTCGACGTATCGGACGACCTTGCCGTCCTGGACTACGATGTAGTCCGTAAATTGCGCATGGATCATCTACACCCCCATGCCCGCGAAAAGGTCGAGCTGGCCCTGCTCCGGCTGGATTTGTGCGGTCTGTGCCGGGGTCTTCTCGGCCTGCATCGGGCGCTTGTAGTAGCAGTCCAGGCACATCCCTTCCTTGTAGACGTTGATGACCTCGCGGCCGCACACGCGGCATGTCGGGAACTTCTTCGCCTCGGGCTCCTTGCAGCCTTCAGGCCGTGCTTTTCCTTGAGCTTCTCCAGGCGCTCGCGTTCCTTGTCGGCCTGCTCCTTCTCGAAGTCCTGGGTGACCTTCTTGGCCATGGCCTCCATATACTTTCGCTTTTCCTTGCGATGGAATTCGGAGGATTCTTTTTCTGCCTTCTTGACCTCCTTTTTAGCCTTTGCCTCTTGTGCCTTGGCGTCCTTTACCGCCTGGGCTGCCTTTTCCTTTTTGAATTTTGCCTGCTGTATCTTGCTTTCGATTTTGGCGGCCTCGGCCTTGGTCTTGACCTCTTCGACGTTCCAGAGCTCGTCGTTGAAGTAGTCGCGGCAGATGCGGTAGCAGGTCTCGTTGTCCACCTCTCCGTTTTTGTGATCGAGGATTTCCCTGGCGCATTCGGTGAGGTAGTCGATGCAATCGTCGAGGCGGTCCTCGTGGCCCGCGAACTTGTCGCAGGTGGCCTTCAGGTTCGCCTCGATCATCGCCTTCATGGAGTCGGGCGAAGTCTTCGCCATCTCCTTGTAGGCTTCTATCTGTTCTTTGGTGGGTTTCATGCTGTTTCTCCTTGGGTAAAGTTTTGCTGGGCCTTCGTCGGAACGTGTGTAATTCGTAAAAACAAAGGAGGCCGCCGAAGTTGCCCAGCCTGCGTCGCGATCGTTTGGTCACGCTCCGCATTTGTGGTGGCCCGTGGGTGCGGTTGTAAGGGTATGCTTTCGGTCTTATTCTTTAATGCCCCCGTGGGCCTAATCTCGTGGGCGTTGTTTTACCGAGGTGCGTGACCGCGCCCAATCCTCGAAAGATGCCGACAAGGGTCTAGCCTTGCCTCCGTGTGCTCAAGACCGCCACGGTGCGGTGACATACCCTTCTTGAGCAGGGACCGGAAACGTTGAGTTTTTCCGTTTGTGCTTATCAGCAAGGTTTAGCAGTAGCCCACAGCAACGGTGGAATAAGAGCCGAATCTCGTAATAATCACCCCTACGGCTTTCGCCATAGGTCCACCGCTGAATCCGTGCGCTGGGGCTTCGTTCGCAGGCACTCGCCTGCTAGTGGGAACGGAAGGATTCGAACCTTCATTAAGACGATTCCTTGCCAAACGTCTTGATGCAAGCAAACTCTGCCGTGCGCGTTCGCGCTTGAGTTACGTTCCCGTGGTGCACTCTCCATGTTTCTTCGGAGTTAGTTATGCAGAGTGCGAGAGTACGTTCTAACTCGTTCAGGTTCGCCCCGTATTCCCCGGCGGCCGGGGCCACGCCGCCTTAGCCGGAGAAACGGCTAGAAAGGCAGGCCATCATCGTCGTCGTAGGACGGCGATCCGTACGCCTGGGCGTCGCTCTGCGCGGGCGCCTGCTGCTGTTGCGGCTGCGAGTTTCTGGGAGTGAGCAGCTGGAACGTGTCCATGAGCACTTCGGTGACGTAGCGCTTCTGGCCGTTCTGGTCGTTCCAGCTCCGGTTGTTGAGCGAACCTTCCACGTAGAGGCACATGCCCTTGCGGATTCCGAGCTGCTCTACGATGTCGGCAATCTTGCCCCAGCCCACGATGTTGTGCCAGGTGGTGAGTTCCTTCTGTTCTCCGTTCGCGTCGCGGTAGCGCTTGCTCGTGGCGAGGGAGAAGGACACGTTCTTGCGTCCTCCGGCCTGGCTGTAGCGCACTTCCGGGTCCTTGCCGACGTTGCCCATGAGCATCACTTTGTTCAGGTATGCCATTGTGTCCTCCTAGTACATCATGAAAATGTGGCGGACCTTGTTCTTGACGATCGCCGTGATGATGGCCTTCGCCTGGTCCTCGGTTATGCCGGAGCACTTCGTCATGTCCTCGAGCGCTTCGCGGTTGCAGGTGCGCTTGTACATCTTTTTGTCGTCCGGGAAGAGCATGTCGGCCTTCGTCTTTTCGGCGTCGCGCTTTACCGCGGAGATGTCGCCCTGGATTACGCCGGACGCCTCCTTGGCCGCTTCCGCCTCCTGGCGGGCCTGTTCTGCCTCGCGCTTGGCCTGCTCGGCCGCTTCCTGGGCCTTGCGGACCTGTTCTTCGGCTTCGCGCTGCTTGGCTTCGGCTTCCTCGCGCGCCTTGCGCTCGAATTCCACCTGGCGTGCGCGAAGTTCCTCGAGCTCCTTGCGTTCCTTTTCGGCCTTCTCGGCGGCATCCTTCATGTCGGTGAGCTGGCGCCGCGCCTCGGCAATCGCGTCGACCGACTCCCTGTAGGACTCGTCCCAGTACTTTTCGTCGTGGACGTGCTCGTCGAGAATCTGGAGGTACTGCGCAATAGCCGCGGAATCGCACCCGATGGCGCTGCCGGGAAGGTTCGCGATGATCTCGAGTTCCTCGCGGCGGGCCTCGATGGCCTTGATGGGCGCCATCACCTCGTCCTGGAGCATCTCGATGGTCTCGCGCAGCGTCTTGCGCGTGTCCTGGATGATGCTCGGCTTGCGGCGGAGCTCGTCGGACACCTTCTTGCCCTCGTTGTCGAGGAGTGTCTTGAGGCTTGCCAGCTTGCGGTTGAGTTCCTTCCTGGCCTTGATGCCGTCGTCGGTGTGGACGTCGGCCACGAGACCACGGGCGATTCCCTTCACCCTTTCGATAAGGGGGGTGAAGTTCTTCTTGTCAAGGTAAAGTTTCTCGGGGTCTGTGCATGCGGTCACGATCTCGAAGGACTTTCCTGTGTCCTTGACGTCGACGGTACTGTTGTCGACCACTTCGACCACTTCGGCTTCTTCTACTGTTTTCTTGGTTGTCTTTGCCATGTTCCGTATCTCCTAGACTTCGGCTTCTTCTTCGGCTCTTGCCGCGGTTGCGGCGTTGTCGATGGTGGCCTTGACGTCGTCGAGGAACTTCTTCCTGGACGCGCTGTCCTTGATGTTGGCGATGCTCTTCACGTTGTGGACCTTCATGAAGTTGTCGAACACTTCCGGGGCCCTGTCGCGCATGTCGGCGCAGAGCTTCTGCCAGTTGGCGTCCTTCTGTGCCTGTTTCCTTTCGTTCTCGGCGTCGTTAGCCTGCGGAGCCTGATTCGTGGAAGGCTGCGGATGTTCCTGTGCCGTGGATACTTCCTGTAAACCCTGGGCGTTGAGCTTGTCGGCGCCCGTCATGTTTTCCGGGAGCTCGTCGCTGGTGTAGGGCATGCCGCCAAAATCGAACGGGAAGGCCTTGCGGAATGCGGAAACGATCGCGACCTTCTTGAGCATGGTGCGCGGCTTGCTCTGCCACATGGAGTTGCCCTGGTCGTATTCGTCGAAGAAGACCTCCTCAACGGTGGGGTGCTGGCGGTCCTTTCGGTAGACGGTGCACACGCAGCTCACGACGCCTTCGGGAACGAGCGCGTCGACCTGCCAGGGTCCGTTCTTGCCCTGCTTGGTGATCTTGCCCTGCTTGAACGAGCCCTTGAACTGGATGTCGAAGCCGTCGTAGTTCGGGTTGAGTTCGGCTCGCTTGATGTACGTCTCGTACCCTGTTACGATAGACATGTCGGTGGAGCCGTCCTTGTTCTTGTATGTGACGGCGTAGACCTCGCGCTTCCAGGGGTTGAGGCCGAATGTGCCGGCGACTGCGAGGAACTGCTTCGTCTGCTGCTCTGTGAGCCCCTTGTTCATTGTCTTGAGGTAGTCGAGGAGCAGCGCCTGCGTTACCTGGTTCTGTTCTGTGGTCTGTACGGCCACTGCGTTTTCATTAGCCATGTTGTTTCTCCGTTTTTTGAGTGTTAGAATTTCATGTTGAGTTCGTGCAGCTCGATCTGCAGGCAGTATTCGAGGTCGCGGCGCGTGGATTCCACGCCGAGGCGCGCCACGCGGTAGCGGTCGATGTCGTCCTTGCCCGGGCGGTGCCCTTCGGCCACCAGCTCCGCGATGGCCACGGCCGCGCTGTTCGCCTCGGCCACGGCGTCGTCGTGTGCGCGCTGGAGCAGTTCCATGTCGTGAAGCGTCTGCATGATTACCCCCACTTGTAGATGAGCGCCGAGTTGGCGAGGAAAAGGATCAGGAGTGCGACCACAAGTGCGGCCTGGCCCCACTCGAAGGGCTTCCTGTTCGTGGCGATGTCGCCGTCGTGGATTCCGTCGTTGGCGCGAAGTCCGCGCTGGAATTTGAGGTTCGTTTCTCCGGTCATGGGTCTATGCCTCCTTGTAGTTCTTGGGCTTGCGGCCGCGCTTCTTGGGCTCGTGCTTGTAGATTACCTGTTCGCCTGCGGAGCGGCGGCGTGCGGCCTCGTAGACGTTCTTCACTGCCCTGGGGGCGCCTACGACCTCGAGGTCTACGGAGCCGCCGAAGTCGAGGACGAGCGAGAGCACCTTCTTGCAGACTTCCTTGTCCTTTTCCGTGTCCATGTTCAGCGTGATGATCATGCTGACCTCCTGTTGTTGATTTTGGATTTGCAGAATCTCTTGAGCGCGCCCTTCCAGTTGCCGATGGGCTTGCCGTACCTGTCGAGGCCCTTACGGTCGACCATCGTCATTTCCCACCACTCGCGGGCGTCGGTGTAGTCGAGCCCTTCGCCGTCCACGAAGGAGAGGAAGCTCTCCCAGGTGGGCAGCGGGAGAGTGCGGGAGGGCTTAGCGGATGCCCTCTCCGCACCGGGTCGCTCGTCCTTATCGGTCAGGCTGTCGAGAGTTCCGGTGTCGGCAGATGTAGCAGATTCCAGTGTTACGGCATCGCTGCCGTCGGGTACGTCCTGGGAGTCCTCGCGGGTGTCCCCATCTGCCGACAAATTCTTTTTAGGGCGTCCGCCCTTCTTGCCGTTTTCCGATGCCATCGGGTACTGTTCGGCGCGTTCCATCGACCAGCGCACCATTTTAGCTCCGAATGACTCGCCACTGTCATCGAGTTCTTCCAGGGCGTCCATGGACTCGTCGATGTCGGCGACCTTCTGCTCTGGAGTCATCTTGCGATAATGCCTGATGAATTCCTTGAACAGGACCTTGGCCCAGAATCTGTCCTTTGTTGCGGTCATTCCTAGCCGTTGTCCTTTTCGATCTTGACGTGGCGCTTGAATTCGTTCTTGATGGCGAGGCTGATGGCTTCGCCCTGCTTTACAGATACGCCGAGCTTTTCGGAGTAAGCCTTTCTCAACGGGTCTATCATCGGCTCGGTTTCCCGCAGGATCGGCTTCGTGATAAATTTGTTGTCCATTTTCTTCCTTTTTTGATACTCAAAATGATTTAGAACAATCTCTGTGTGTTTGAGAATATAAACAATTTCATTGAGAAAAGCAAGACATTTTCGCAAAAATTTTGAGAAATTATTTGAAATTTTTCTTTACTTTTCTAAATTTGGTTGTGAAATGGATCTAAAATCGTTTCTTGACCGTACCAACCTGACTAAAGCTGACGTATTGAGGAAGCTCGGCCGCGACCCAAAGTCCAGCCTGTTGTCCGCCTACCAGAGCGGGGCTTCTTTTCCGTCGTTTGATATGGCTTTGAAACTGTTAAAACTTGGAATGACGCCGAGGGAAATGTTCGGCGAGGAAATCGACGAAATCCTAAAGGCTTACTATTTAGATTCAAACACCCCTAAAATTCCACAGTCGTTCGATTCCCCGGAATTCCGTGAAGGCGTCGCGAAGGCGCTGGAAGACCTGAAGGCGAGGGGGATAGTGCCATGAGGATTTTGTTTGTAACCGTTGCGCTCATGCTAGCTGCATGCACCGATCCCGACACCATCTGCTTCGACGACGAGATATATGCCGAAGATGTTTTCGGAGATGGTCATGATAAGGAGTACCTGGAACGGTTTAAGCGAGAAACTGGATGTGAGACCAGATTGAATTGTACCGGCCATATAACCATTCGCCGTTGCATCGACAACGTGGAGTTTAAATAAAAACCTAACCCTTTTTATTTGATTAACCTGACCCTTTTGTTTCGCTTTTCCAAATAAAACCAATTTGGTTTATTTTGGTTACTTGAAAACCAATTTGGTATTTTTTAAACCAAAAAAAACCAAACCTTCTTTCAGTATCAGAAACAGATGCAGTAAGAGTATTAGAATGAGTAGTAAATACCATTATACTCTATTTACTACCTATCCCTATATGTAAATAACCCTCATACTCAACTCATGCGAGCCGAGGGTTGTTTACACAAGGTTTTTTAAAGGGTGAGGACGGCGCGGATCATCTCGAGCGCCTCTTCCACGCCCAGCTTGCCGTCGAGAACCTTCGTTATCAATCCGTAAATGTAGCCCAGGGTTTTCATGTCTCATTTCCTACGGTTTTACTACTGTTTCGTTGCAAATATAGCACAATTTTTACAAAACTACAATAAAAGTTTGTAAATTTATAGTTTTTTACAATCTTTTATTTTAAAGTTTGCTATATTTAAGGACATGGAAGGCTTACGTATAAAGGAATTTCTCGCCCGCGAGGGCGCAAGGCTCGGGATCAGGACCCAGGAGGAGCTCGCCTCCGCGCTAGGCGTTTCCGACCAGACCGTGTCCAACTGGGCGAAGGGGAAGACTTTCCCCGTCCACCAGACCGAGTTCCAGCTGCTCGAAATGGGCATGACCGTCGAGGAGCTCTTCGGGTTCCCTTTCCCGTCCAGCGTGGACGCATTGAGGCAGAAGGGCGCCCTGTGGGACGTCCTCGAGAATTCGCTCGCCAACATCAGGAACGATGTCAAGATTAAGCAATAAGGAGACTGAACATGATCGAGAAGGACGACCTGAACGAAATCACGAAGATGCTGCTCACCGTGCAGAAGGAGATGATGTCCGAGATGGCGAAGATGTTCCTCACCATCGAGAAGGAGCACTTCAAGGAGAACGAGCTCTGGATATGCAAGGGGCGGCGCCTGCAGATGACCAACATCGTGAACCACATGAAAATCTGCCTCCAGTCCATCGACAAGGACATCGAGCGCAAGGTGAGCACCGAATCAGTGCTCAACACCACGATAGGCGCCATGAAGTCGCTCGTGGACGTGTGCGAGGAGGAACTGCGCACAAACCCGAACCTTATCGCGGGTGAAATCGAGGAACGGGACAACGGGGCGGCGGAGTAGTCGCCGATGGGCGAGAGGCCGCTCTTCTGCATCGTCGCGAGCCGCGAACAGGCGCGTCTTGCTAGGCCCGACGTATCGAACTACTCACCCAAGGAACTCGCCGACAAGGAGCGCGTCACGGTCACCACCGTCTACAGGTGGGTGAAGAACGGCCTGCCAGTGCTGCGTCACGGGCCGAAAGGCGACATCCTCGTCAACTACCAGGACTACATTAACTGGATGATAGACTGTGCCAGGAACCCGGACACGGGGGTTTCTCCGCCCGTGTGGGCGTACTGGTACCTGAGAAGACACTGAATTCGTAAAAATTTTACATGGATGGCGCCATGGCGCCTACGGCATCTACCTTTCGAGATGGCCCTGCGGGAAACTCCCGCGGGGCTCTTTTCATTCCAACGAAAGGAGTACACAATGCCTTACGTAAACAACGACAGCGACAAGTCCTTCGCCAGTTCCGGCGTCGGCACCGCGGCACTCACCACCGGCATCATCGGCACCGCACTCGGTTCCGGTATCCTCAACGGCGGCCTCGCCGGTCTCTTCGGCGGCAACCAGAACCCTGCCGCGAGCCCGGTCTACCAGCTCGCCCAGAAGGACAACGAAATCGCCCAGCTCAAGGCCCAGCAGTACAGCGACAACAAGGTCTTCGCCCTTGCCGAGAAGGTGGCTGGCCTCGAGACCAAGGTCGTCGCCATCGAGACCGCGGCCCCGCTCCGCGACAAGATCCTCTCCGACAGCATCCTGAACCTGCAGGCTACGCTCTCCCGCATCGCCGTGCCCATGGTCCCGAACTACGCCCTCGCTCCCGGCTACGGGCCCGCAATGGTGGCTCCGATGCCCCCGTTTCCCGTCCAGGCCCCCGTCACCGGCGGAACCTCTACGCCTGCCACCGCCTCCACCTCCACCTCGGCTGCCGCCTAGGGAGGTGACCGATGGTACCGTTCAGGACGGCAATGGACGGCGTGCTCGCGTTCGCCGCAAAGGACGTGCTGCCCCTTCTCCCTAACGGGTTGAGGAAGCTCACGGCCTACATGGCGCTCGGGGCGCTCAAGTCGAACCCGGAACCCGCAGTGAAGCCCTACGAGGGCTTCCTGAAGATGACCGGGATAATGTCCGAGGACGGCCAGTCCGTGGACGAGCAGCGTCTTGCGTCGGCATTCGCCGAGGCTTTCGCGAACATGTCCACGGTGGACTTCCTCGGGTTCACATTCACGGCCGACGATGCCTCCAAGCTTGTCGACCACGTCACGAAAGGAGCATAGCATGGACCAGGAACTCTGGAACTTCTTCAAGGACGCCTACTGCAGTCACCTCCGCGCCATCAAGGCCGAGGTGGAGAAGGACGGCGGCTTCTCGTGCCCGCAGCAGCTCGACGACTCGCTCGACTGCATCAGGGGCGTGAAGGCGCTGCACAAGATCAAGGCGATGTCGGAAGGCGTCGCCGCGAAGTAGGGGCCTCAAACGAAGAAACGGCCCGTCCGGCATTCCGGGCGGGTCTTTTTGGTCATGCGAAACGGACAGGAGCGTTAAAAAATGAGGAAAAATGAAAAAACAGTACAGAAAACGGCCCAAAAGCCCGAAAAAACCCGAATTGTTAAGGCTTCGGCCGACAACATCGTCATGATGCCCGTCTCGGAGGTCAGGCCATACGAGAAGAACCCGCGCAAGAATGCCGGGGCGGTCCAGTATGTCAAGGCCAGCATCGAGAAGTTCGGCTTCAGGCAGCCCATCATCATCGACAAGAACCGCGTCATCGTATGCGGGCACACCCGACTGCTTGCGGCGAAGTCCATCGGCATGGCCGAGGTGCCGTGCATCTTCGCGGACGACCTCACCGAGGAGCAGGTCAAGGCGTACCGCCTGGCCGACAACAAGGTGGCGGAATTCGCGGAGTGGGACACGGACCTGCTTGAGGGGGAACTGGACGCCAATGTGCGGCGACTCCACAAGCCAGGGCGACGTGAAGACGCTGGTCGAGGGGTGCGGCATCGACATGCTGCTCACCGATCCACCGTACAACGTCGACTACCAGGGCGCAGCGGGGAAGATAAAGAACGACTCGATGGACTCGGACAAGTTCCGCGTGTTCCTGGCGGACGCGTTCACGGCAGCGAAGGCCGTCATGAAACGCGGGGCCGTGTTCCACGTGTGGCACGCCGAGACCGAGGGGTACAACTTCCGCGGGGCTCTAGCCGATTCCGGGCTGCAGTGCCGCCAGATGCTCGTGTGGGTCAAGTCGTCGCAGACGCTCGGGCGCCAGGATTTCCAGCGCATGTACGAGGGCGTCATCACAGGCGACATGCTGTTCGCCCCGGAAATGGAAGCGAACGGGTTCGAGGCGATGCTCTACGGCTGGAAGGACGGGAAGGGCCACAAGTGGTTCAAGAAGCGCAAGGAGAAGGACGTGCTGTTTTTCGACAAGCCGGCGCATTCCGAGCTGCACCCGACCATGAAGCCCATCAAGCTGTTCGATTACGAGATGCAGTGCAACACGAAGGAAGGCGACAGCGTTCTCGACCTGTTCGGCGGATCCGGCACGACGGTAATGGCAGCGGAGCAGAACGGCCGCGTCGCCTACGTCATGGAATACGACCCGAAGTTCGTGGACGTCATCATCCGCCGCTGGGAAGAATTTACGGGAGGCAAGGCGGAGCTTGTACAGGAAGGTAAAGCGACATAAGGCGACATATCACGACACCACGCGACAACAAAATAAAGTAAATCAGCCTTGGACCTGTCCGGGGCCTTTTTTATTGGGTAAACTTTGAGCATGGAAAATGCGAAGAATACAAAGAACCCCAAGAACGAAAACAAGGTGAAGAAGGGCGAGGAACTCCTCGCGGTCCTCACCGAGATTCTCAACGACAACGCCAAGATCATCGAACGGCTTGACGCGATGGACGAAAAGCTCACGCGAGCGCTGCCGCCCTCTCCGGGGCGCTTCACGAGGTGCTAGCCCATGGCCCGACTCGTTCTCAATGGTGCGCTGAACCGCAACGTGGCGAACCCGTCCGCGAATCCCGTGGCTGGTCCCGCCGGGCCGAGGTACGCCTTTATCGCGCACCCCGCATGCTGCCCGAAGTGCTCCGAGATGGACTCGCGCCGCACCGGCCGCCTTTATACCATCGGCGACACCTGGCGCATCTCGCACATCAACTGCCTCTGCTCCACTGTCGAGGTGCCGGCAGGCGTCGGCATCGAGCCGCAGGCCGTCATCAACTTCGCCATGAACCCCGTCGGGGGCATCCTCCGCCGCGGTTTCAACTATGGCCAGAGCATGGCGCCCGTGAAGCTCACGGCGAACAACTGGGAGAAGGCGCTGGGCAAGGCCGCCAGAATGGCCGAACCGACCGCAGAAGGCCGCCGCAAGGTTTTGGCGCGTGCCAAGATCACCGCCCAGCGAAAGGGCGCATACCGAAAAGCATTTAATAAGGCCGGGGATTCCTGGAACGACGTATTGGCGCCGCAGCCCAAACCGAAGAAGGCGAGGCAGCCTGCGGGCGCCGTACGCGTCAGGAAGGCCCGTTCCGAGACGCCGACGTTCACTCCCACGGGACGCTTCGCCAAGGCCGCCAAGGTCGACGTGCAGGCGAAGAAGAAAAAGGCGGCGAAGATTGCGGCGAACAGGAGGGCTTCCGGAGACGTGAAGAAACTGGCGCGACTGTTCGGGGCTTCCATAAGGTAAAGGCTCACCATCATGACAAGCGGTAAAAGATGGCAAAGTCGAATTCTGGCGGAAAGCAGCGCAACCCGAACTCCCTCGCCAACCTGAAGAAGGCGTGGACGCCCGAGCTTGCATCCGAGATGGGCAAGCGCGGGGTCGTTGCGCGCATGAAGAAGAAATACGACCGGCACGTCATGAAGGACGACCTGGTCGGCACTTTGGGCGTCGAGATAGACGTCCCTCCCGAAATTTACGCCGCGCTGAAGAAGCTCGGCATCGAGGTGCACAAGAAGGAGCGCCTCTCCAAACTCATAATGCAGAAGGCGCTGCTGAAGGCGCTCAAGGACGGAAACACCGACCAGATGCTTCGCCTGGCCGAGTTCGCCGGATTCCGCGAGGCCCTGAAGGTGGACATCACCGGGAAGATGGAGGAGCGCCGCAGCGTGATCATCAACTTCCGGAGGGCTACGCCGGAAGATGCCAAGTAGCGGACAGGTACAGTGGCGCTGGTACGACCCCGAATGGGAGCCTGAGGACAACGACAGCCCGGAGTATTTCGGCGTTGACGCGCCGATGTCGCAGTTCCAGCTCGACTTCCTGGAGCGTGGCGACGACCCGCTCGTTATACTGCAGACCGGCATCGGTGCCGGAAAGACCCGAGCGGCCGCATGGTGCGCCGTGACGAAGATGCTCGACGGGTGGCGCATCCTCTGCATCGCGCAGAACTCCAAGGCGCTCAAGATGGTGCTCTTCCGCGACATCCTGAAGATCCTCATGACGGTCCTGCCGGACTACGACCCGTCCAAATACTACAACAAGAGCGAGGGGCACATCGGCATGCCGCCAGACTTCGGCGACGCGTGCTGCGACGGCGGAACCGACGAGAACCCCTCGGGCATCCTGGGTCTCACGGAGTACGACGGCATTATCGTCGACGAGGCGAGCCGCATCTGCCTCGAGACCCGCAACAACGCCGCCGACCGTAACCGCGGCAAGGGCATCGTCCCGTGGAAGCGCTACCTCTCGAGCCCGAACATGGAGCAGCCGGAGCCGTGGTTCGAGGAGGAGTGCCGCAAGCACCCGGACTGTGTCATCCACGCCACGTCGCTCGACAACGCGTTCACCACCGAGGAGACGAAGCGGGAACTCAAGGAGCGCTATGTGGAGGGCTCCACGCTCTACAAGCAGCAGGTGCTCGGGCTCATCATCGAGGGCGACGGCACCGACGCCATCTTCCTCCGTTCCGTTCTCCAGAATTCCATGGGCATCCCGTTCAGCGACCGCTTCGCCATGACGATGTACTGCGCGGTAGGGGTGGACTGCGCCCGCTTCGGCGACGACAACACCGTCATCTGCATAAGGTTCGGCTACTGGTGCGGCGACCCGCTGAAGGTGCTGCACGGCCGCAACTCCTACGAGATTTCCGACGCCATCGACGACTTCTACGTGCTGGCCCGTGCCCGGCGGGTGACGGTGAGGCGCGAGAACATAGACATGGCATACGGCTCGGGCGTCGTGGACGTGCGCAGGGAGAAGGGCCACAAGAACGTGAACGAGGTCGGCTTCGGCGACGGTCCAGCCGACAAGGAGCACTACCTGAACGCCCGCGCCGAGATGTACTTCCGGGCGCAGGCGTGGTTCAACGGCGGCGGCATCATCCGCGACGAGAAACTGGCCGAGGAACTGCGTGTGCAGCGCTATCAGATTATCAAGGAAAACAAGTTTAAGCTCGTGGACAAGGAAGTCATCAAGGACCTGCTGGGGCGCTCTCCGGACCGTTCCGACGCCTTCGCGCTCACGTTCTACGGCGGCGGGCCCAAGGCCGACCTCGTGAATGTGTCCGTCGGTGACATCGTGGCGGAAATGAGCGGCAATCGAGGCAACAAGCCGCGCGGCAGGGTAGGGAAGAAATTTGCAACGCGCTAGCGTAAACTAAAGGAGAAAGTATGGAAACGATGCCTATCATCGACAACAAGGTGGACGAGAAATGGGTCGACGCGGTTCTCCGGGAAAATGCCCGGAGGGCGGAGGCCCATCTTGCGCTCACGCAGGAATTCGGGGCCCTGTGCATCCGGTTTTCCGACGCTGTCCTCTGTAACGAGGATTTCGGCTTCAAGAACCTGGACAAGGTCACGAAGGCCGAGGCGTGCTGCCGTGTCTACCTCCACATGTGCGAGAACATCGTCAAGTACAACCGCGATAAGTGCAGCGCCCCGTCGAACTGGCTCTACACCGTTGCAAAGAACCGGATGTCGCAGGCCGTGAACGAAATTTTCAGGGGCCAGGAAGTTTCGGAGGCCGTAGCCGTCCTGGTGGGCACCGAGACGCTTTCCAGGCTCGAAGGAATCGACAGGAACGCCCCGTCGAAGCGTATCATGGCCGAGAAGATCGACGCCTTGAAGGATTTCAAGTTCGACAAGAGCGCCAAGGAGTGCCTTTTCAAGCAGTCGTGGCGCGGGAACTGGTTCAAGCGCGACGGGCTCAACGTGCTCCAGCGCGCCAAGAGACACAAGCGCATGCACGCCGCGAAGGTCGCGCTGCAGGCTTCTATTCCCGCTCCGCTGCGGGACGGACTGATAAAACTACTGGAGGACCGTAGAAATGGACGAAATTGAAGAACTTGAACGGATCGACGAAGATGTCGCCGCCATGAGCGAAACCGAGCTCCAGGAATACAACGACGAGCTCGTGGCCGAGGTGAAGAAGTTCATCGAGCAGAATTCGGAGCGCAACCACGACCAGGTGGAGCGCATCAAGGACGACCGCGAGTTCGCGGCCGGTCAACAGTGGACCAAGGACGACAAGACAAACAGGGACGCGAACCGGATCGAGGAAGCCATCCCGGTTATCGAGAACCCCATTTCGGCGGTGGTGAATCCCATCGCCGCTCGTCCGTTCCGTACCATCGCGGAACCGAAACCTGAATTCAAGGAACTCTACGGCGACGAGATCGCCAAGCTGAACGACCGCCTGGCTGACATCCAGGACGAATTCGAGACGCAGGAGGCGAACGATTCCGCCGTCTATGACGAGGTGTGCACCGGCCTCGGCTTCTGTTATGTTACGACCGAGGAAAAGGACGGTGAAATCGTTGTAAGCTACCGCGCCATCGAGGACGCCACAAAGGTAATCTGGGACGCGAACGCCAAGTCCATGACCATGGCCGACGCGAAGCAGGTGGTCGTTATCGAGCTCATTACGAAGGACGAGGCCGAGGAAAGGTACGGCACCGACATTTGGGGCGGCAAGCTCCCGGAATGGACCACGCTCGTGGACCTGGGCGACGATTTCGCCATCCCGGAAGGCATGGTCCCGCTCCTCACTTATTTCCGGGTCGAGGGCCACAGCTGCGAGTTCCACCGCCTGATCGGTGAACAGGTCGTGGAGTCCGACCTGCTCGAAGGCGTGGACCGTGTGCCCATCGTCGCCTTCATCGGCGAGAAGAAGTGGTTCGGCAAGGAGCTCGGCATGGCCGGCCTTGTCCATAGGCTCCGCCCCATGCAAAGGCGCGCCAACTACGCCAACTCCCAGATGATGGAACGCCTGGCGCTCCTTCCGAAGGTTGGCTTTGTCGGACCCGCCGCCGCCATAGACGGCTACGAAGAAGAGTGGGGCAACGCCAACTACTCCTCCGATGCATATCTCCATTACAACACCCACGACGAAGAAGGCCGCGAACTGGCGAAGCCCGAGCCCGTCCAGATGTCTGCCAAGCTGGAAGACGTGCAAGGTGTCATTGACGGGTCCATTCAGCTCATGCAGTTTGCCTCGGGCGTTTCCCCGACGGGCATCGTGGACCAGACCATCCGGGACCAGGCGACCGCCACCGAGTTCATGCTGCGCACCGAATCGAGCCAGTCGAACGTTTCGCACTACCTGAACCACACCAAGGAATCCATCAAGGCGTCCGGCAAGCTGCTCGCGCAGATGATTATCCTGGTCTACGGCCTTGACATCCCGGAGGGCGCCTACGAGATCAAGGTGGACGGCGGGTGTGTAGAACTCACCCAGATGGAAAGGGAGCGCAAATTCCTCCTCGCCATCATGCAGTTCGTCCCCGAGAACATGAAGGGCGTTTTGGCCATCGGGCTCATGAACACGCTGGAATTCAAGCAGGCGCCCATTTTGGCGCAGATGATGGTGAAGCTCCTGCCGCCGGAAGTGCAGGCGGCCTTCCTCGGTGGCGACCCGACTGCTGCCCTGGCTGCCGCTCAGCAGCAGCTCGTGGCGCTCCAGCAGCAGAACCAGCAGCTCCAGCAGCAGAACCAGCAGCTTACAATCGAGTCCCAGCAGCTCCAGCTGCGTTCCAAGAGCGACCTCGCCATCAAGCAGATCGACGCGCAGACCCAGCTCACGAAGCAGAAGATGGCGAACGACAACGCCATCATCCTCAAACAGATGGAGCTGCAGGCGAACGCCGCGCAGGCCCAGTACGACGCCGGGGTGGAATCCGCGGCCCAGGACAAGGAAATCGTGGCGAACGCCCAGGCGGATGCCGCCAAGGCGGAGCGCGACCTGGAATCGGAAATCACGAAGGCCGAGGTGAACGCGCGCATCGAGGTCGAGAAGAAGGCCGCCGAGGAAGCCGCGAAGCCGCCCACCGTGGTGGTGGCGCCTCCGGCCGTTTAGGAAGTTTTCTCCTTAGGATCATGACACAATCCGTCCCCTTTTGCGGGGGCGGATTTTTTTTGCGGAAAACGCCAAAAATTGCAACGCTTCCCAATACACTACCAGTAGGCGCAATTCAGCGCCATTGACGCGGCGGCGGTAAACGCAAAGGGAACAATGGCTGACGAGAACATTTTTGAAAGCACTGCGGGTGACACCGACGCAGGTAAAAATTCGGGTTTCCCGGACAATACAGCTGGCAACCACGACGGTGGAAGCAGCGAAGCCGACAACGGGAACGGCAACGGCAACGGTGGAAAGCCAGGCCACGAAGGGCACGGATCCAACATCGAATACACGCGGGAGTTCAAGGCCCGCATCGACCGCATGCGTCGCAACGAGCGTGCGAGATTCGACAAGGAACTGAAAAGCCGGGACGAGGCCTGGGAGAAACGGTTCAAGGAACTGGAAGCCAAGATGGGCGGAGCCCAGCCGAAAGCCCTGAAGCGCGAAGATTTCAAGAGCGACGAGGAATTCGCCGCAGCGAAGCGGGAAGCCGCAGTCGAAGAAATCATGAAGCGCATCGACGAACGCAACAGCGCGAAGGCGAAACAGGACGACGAGGCGAAGGCGAAAGCGAAACAGGCGGAAGCCGAGGAGGCAAACCGCAGGTTCGCCCAGAAGTTCCAGGAAAGCATGCAGAGAAACCTTTCCAAGGAACAGCAGCAGGCGGTACTCTCGGTCGTTAATGACGAGGACGGCGCCGTCAACACGTTCCTGCAGACCGAAGAAGGCTCCACGTTGCACAAGTGGCTCTTTGACGACTGTTCGATTCCGGCGGACGTGATCCTCTACCTGGAACAGAACGCCGACAAGATGGAAATCCTCGGGAAGTTGTCGCCGGACAGGCAGAAACAACAGCTCGACATTTTGGAGCGCTACCTTGCCAAGGCATCGGCAGAAAAGAAGGGCCAGACGGGAAACCAGGACGCCGAAGGCGAACAAGAAGAAAATGGCGGCAAGAAGCCGCCCGTCATTGGAACGTTCGGAGGCTCCAGCCATGCGATGACCGACTTCTCCAAACTCCCCGATACGGAACGAGTGGCGAGGCTGATCAAGACCATGCGCAAACGTTAAAACTTTAATCAAGGAAATGAAAAATGGCTAACAAGTTCACTCTCCAGTCGTTTAACGACAGAATCACGGCCGCAGTCCTTGACGCTTCCAGCTTCATCAAGGAATCCAAGAACTGGGCCAAGGACCTTTTCAAGAAGGGCTCCCGCTCCGGCACTAGCGCCATGCTTTACTTCAACGGCATGGGCTCCACCGAAACCTCCGACAACATCGAGGGCAACGATGACTCCGGCCACGCCGCGATGAGCATCTCCTCCATGAGCGGCGACGTCAAGCAGTACGCCGTTCCTCTTAAGCTTGGCAACGCCAAGGGCAAGTTCACCTGGACAGAGGTCGAGGAACGCTTCAAGATGGGCTCCCTCGACGAGGACATCGTCAAGCCGACCGCCAACGCTCTCGCCGAAAAGATTGTCAAGAAGGTCATCAACAACGCCTACCTGCGCTCTACCGGCGTGGTCGTGGCGGCCAAGGATGCAGGCACCGGCCAGTCCGGCAGCTTCCTGGCTCTCGCCTCCGCCATCGCCTCCCTGCGCAAGATGCGCACCGGCATGACCCTCGTCGGCCATCTCGATTCCGACACGATGGGCTACCTCTCCTCTCTGCCTGTTACCGCAGGCGTGGGTCACTTTGACGCCGTGAGCGAAAAGCTCGCCGAAATGTACGGCGAAGCCGCCATCGGTACCTTCCACCGTTGCCCGATGATCGACGAACCCTTCATGCCGATTATCACGACCGGCGCCGCTCCGGGCAACAGCTGCCGCGTGAACGGCCAGATCACCCAGTCCGACATCACTGACGGTGCCGACACCATGGAAATCGCCATCGACGGTATCGCCTCCGGCGTTTCCACCATCAAGGCCGGCTCCGCGTTCACCATCGCCAACGTGAACCGCTGCACCGGTGCGGGCACTCCGCTCATCAACACGCCGTACACTTTCGTCGTGCAGGAAGATGCGACAGTCACCAGCAACGCCGCCACCCTGAAGGTGCTCCCGGTGTACTTCACGGGCCTGGGCTACATCCCGACCGTGTCCGTCGACAAGATTGCCGACGACGCGGTCATCACGTGGCTCACCGGCGCCAACAAGACCTACGCCGTGGGTATCATCCGCGCCCGCGAGGCCCTCAACTGGACCCCGGTCGAAATGTCCGACATCGAAGGCTGCAAGAACGCAACCACCACGGTGCCGACCATGTCGTTCCACTCTGCCTACGACGGCGACATCGACGACGCTTCCAACAAGGGCCGCCTCGACGTCATCTTCAACGGCAAGATCGTGGATCCGCGTCTCGTGCGCACCATCTACTGGGAAATCTAAATCGAACTTTGTCTCTTCGCAGACATGTTCCGGGCTGGCTGGCTTGTGCCGGCCGGCCTTTTTTTCAAGGAGGCTAAATGTCCAAGACCATCCGCAAGATTCTCGGCGAGGCGTATGAATTCATCCGACTTGCCCCCAAAGGCATCCTCAACGACGGCCAGGTCAGTGACGGCGTGGATTTCGCCAACGAGGTCATCAACAGGTACAACCGCTCCAGCCTTTTTCCGTTCATGTTCTCGACGCTCGAGACCACTGTAAGCGGCGGGTCCTTGGCTATATCCTCGCAGCCGGAACCGGGCGAAGTTCTCGCAGAGGTTCCCGTGGGAATGGCTGCGGCGTACTGGAAACGCAGCGAGACGGACATGGTGGAGATGCGGGATTGCTCGTATCCGGATATTTTCTCGGTGCGCAATTCTTCCTCGTCCCCGTTCTGGTATTCGCTCGTGACCGAAACCGACGAACACGCCACGCTCAGTTTTGACGCCCTGGGGTCGTTCAAGGTGCTCCTCGTGTACCCGAAGAAGTTCCCGCACCTGGATATTGACGACACGTTCAACGCTCCGGATATTTACGCGCAGGTCATCAAGTACGGCGTGGCCGTCCTTGCCGCCCAGAAGGCGACCCTCGAGGAGTCCGTCATCGCAGGCTACGAGAAGAACCTCGAGGACGCGGTGCGGGCCATCAGGAAAAGCAACGCGTCCAAGCGGCCGGTAAAGCACCGCCTGGATGGCGGCTACAACCACCACGAGGAATTTATCAACCCTCGCTTATGGAGGAGATAGAATGCCGTCCGTCATTTCTGTGCCCGGTTTCATCGGGGGTTCCAACAAGTCCGATGTAATGATGGACTCGCCTGAAGAACTCCTCAACATGTTCGTGGAAAAGAAGGAAGTCGCGGAGAACCGCGGCTACACGCCGAAGGTGCTCCGGTCCGTAGAAGGCGAGCGCGCCGTGCTGGAATTCCCCTGGGAGAACCGCATCGGCTGCAGGGGGCTCTTTACTGCTTCCGACGGTTCCATGTTCGCCGTGTTCGATTCCTCCGTTTTCAGGATCACCCGCGATGATTCCGGTGCCCTGGTGAGCGTCAAGGTGGGCGAGCTTGCCAGCCGCCCGACGCAGGTCGTCTTTGCCGAAACCGGCGGCCCGCGCTCCAACGTGGTATGGGTTGACGGCTCGGCCTTCCTTTTTGCCTATTGCCTGAAGGAAGAAACGCTGAAGCAGTTCCGCACGCCCCTGCGAACATACCGCTCGGCAGATTCCACGGCCATCGGCGAGGTGTATTCCACGCCGACGCATGTCGTGTGCATTTCGGGCGTCATCTGCATCAACGACAGCGAGAACGACACCTGGTACTACACCGACCCCTATGTTCTCGGCGGGACTACCGACACTCGCCAGGTTTACCGCCTCACGAACGGGCAGGTGCAATACGGGCCCGACGGGGTGACTGTACTCACCGACACGGTCGCCATTGATGCGGAGGCCGACAACGGGGTGGCCTACCTTTGGCTGGACCGTTACAGCCTCCCGAAGTTCCAGACGGCGGAATACGTGGCCGACAAGATTACGGCCATGACCTTCTGCAACGACCGAATTTTCTGTTTCGGCGAGAAGTCGCTGCAGGTGTACACGCCCACCATGACGGAGGACGCCTACGGGAATTCGTACTCGGTATTCGGTTCCACGGGAAACAATACCCGCGACAACGGCGCCGAAATCGGGGCAACCGTGGCCACGCTCGGCGGGAAGGTGTTCTGGCTCGGTTCGAGCACCGTGGGCGACCATTCCGTATGGGTAAGCGACGGGGGCGCCCCCATGCGCATCTCGTCCAACAACATCGAGCGCGAGCTGCGCGGCATGGGTAACATCGGCGACGCCTACGGCTTCGCCTACGCCTACAACGGCCACCAGTTCTATGTGCTCACCGTGCCGAGTGCGGACCGCACCTTCTGTTACGACCTGACGACGCAGGAATGGTTCAACCGCTCCACCCGCGACCCCGTGAAGGGAACGAACCGCTACTGGGCGCCTTCCTTTGCCGTGGCGGCCTACGGGAACATTTACCTGGGCTGCTACTCGGCGCAGTTCCTCATACAGGTGGATGCCGACAAGTTTACCGACTTCCGGGACAATCCCATCATCAAGCAGCGCACGTCGCCCGTGTTCGTGAAGGATTTCTCCCCGTTCCGACTCGACGCCTTCTGGATCGAGTGGAACACGGGAACGACCACGCAGCAGAACCCGACCGTGAACGGCGTCCCAGTTTCGGCCTACAACCCGGTCGCCATGCTTGAATGTTCCAACGACGGCGGGAACACCTGGGGCATGGAACAGTGGGCCCACGGCGGCAGGATAGGCCAGTATTTCTGGCGCACCGAGTTCCGTGGCGTGTTCCCGTGCGGGGGCTATGACCTGCCGCGCATGTACGTGCTGCGCCTTACCATCAGCGACCCCGTGAAGGTGGTCATCACGGCCGCAAAGATGCAGATCACCGCATCGAGGAGCGCCTGATGCTTACCAGGATAAACCCGCGCAAGATATTCGAGAGCGAGAAGGAAGCCGTCTCCGAAATCCAGAACGCCATCTCTGGAGACTGGGGGCGCGAGGCGCAGAAGGGGCTCCGCGTCGTTAGCCTGGGCAAGTGTCGCATCATGTCGGGTCTTTTCGGCCCCGGCGTGACGGCCGTCGAAGTGCCTCCCGCCGAGGAGCGCTACCCGGCCTACTTTTTCGACACGGCGGGCAATTCGGCCATGGTCGTTGTGGAGAAGGGAGTGCGCCAAGTAAAGAAACCGGAGCAAATTGTGTCCGATTTTTCGTTTTTTGCAATGGTGTAGCGTAAACTACACATAGAACAACAAAGAGGTAAATATGGCTGGTGAATTTTTGGGCGGCGCAGGCACCGGGGCGGGGATCGGGTTCCTTGCCGGCGGTCCCGTCGGTGCCGCAGTCGGAGCCGGTGCGGGCGGCCTTCTCGGTATTCTTTCCGGCAACAGTGCGAGGAACGCGCAATCCGCGGCCATCAATGAGGCGCTCGGCACTCTCGGGGATGCCCGTTCCTACATCGACGCCGCCAGGACGCAGAACACCGCGCTGGCGAACCAGGGGCTCGGCCTTGCCGGTTCCCTGTGGGACCCGAACGGGACCCTCGTCCAGAACTACAACGACGCGCTCGCAGGAGTGGAAGGCCTGCAGGGTTATGGCGCCGACAATCTGTTCAGTTACGACAAGACCATCCAGGATTTTTACGATCCGGCGGCGCAGCTTTCGGCGAACATGGCGAACGATTCAATCAACAACTCGCAGGCGTTCGGCGGGAACATGTTCTCGAGCGACACTGCGAACAAGCTCGCGGCGAAGAACAACGTGCTCGCCACCCAGATGTTCAAGGAAGCACGCGACGCCATGAACCAGGACAAGGGCCTGGAACAGTCCATCTGGGCCGGAAACGAGGCCGCAAAACAGGCTGCTGCGAATTCCGCGGCCGACATCGCAGGCATGCGCCTGAATGCCTACGGCACCGGCATGAGCAACCTCTCGAACGCCCAGCAGGGCTACATCGGCCAGCTGATGGGTATCAATAGCGACTACGCGGGCGACATGACGGACTACCTCGGCAGCATGGCAAACTTGCAGGCGCAGGATCCCGGCACGAACGAGTGGTGGGACGTCTTCGACCTTTTCTAAGGAGGATTTATGGCAAGGACTTTTAACGGTAACATCTGGAGCGGTATCGGTAACGCCGTATCGCGTGACGCCGCCATGCGCCGGCAGGAAAACCGGGAGGCCCTCGGCGGGCTTCTCGACATGGCCAAGTTCCTCGAGAAGGCGAACGCGAACCGCAACCTGCGCGAAGGCTGGCAGAAGTATTTTGAGGACCGCAAGGCCGCCGAAGATACCGCCGCCGCCGACATGGTGGACAATGCGCTCGCCATGGAGGAGCTGGCAGGCGCCGCAAACGACGACAATATTTTTGGAATCGAGCCGGAACAGGCCGCCGACGAAATGGCCGCGTCCATCTGGGACCCGTCCATGATCGCGAACGGCTACAACCCCGACATCGACTTCATGGCAAGTTTTGACCCGAATACAGCCAGCCCGGAAGAAATCGTTCGTGCCCAGCAGATCATCGGGACTAATCCCGACGGCATCTGGGGTAAGAAATCCAGGGCCGCGCTCAAGGCATGGAGGGGATAATGGCCGCATTGGATGAACTTATCGACGAATACCTCGGCACGGCCCTCACGCCCGCCGAGCTGCGTGACCTTGCCGCCTTGCAGGTCAAGAACGCTTCCGTCCAGGACGACGCCGTGGCTCGCGCCGTGGCGAACGCTCAGGGCGTGGAGCAGCGCAACCGTTCAGCCCTCGAGGAATACCTCGTGGCCCAGGAAGAACAAGCCCGCCAGGAAGCGCAGAAGGCCCTCGAAATGGCCCAGCAGCGCCTGAACGGCATCAACCAGAACATCGCCCTGCTTTCGTCCACGGTAGGCCTCGGCAAGGAAGGCAAGCGCCAGCTGGCGAACCTCGAAAAGGAAAAACAGGACATTTTCCGCGCTTTCCCGACGCTCGGCGAAGGTGGGGAAGGCGTGGCGCCTGCGGATGCCGACGTGTTCGACGTGGGCAAAATGCTCGCGGCAAAGGACTACTCCCCGGAGGCCATCGGCCGCATGTTCGAGGAAGGGACCACCGAGGACTGGGACGCGGCGGTGCGCACCGGCGACCTCGACCTGTACCAGGGCATGCTTGACAGCAAGCTCGGGGCGCTCCCCGAAGGCATCGCCGAAAAGATGCGTTTTGTCATCGCGGGCAAGCCTGAAACCTCCAAGGCGCTGAAGCTGGACGACAAGTACGCCCGCCTGCGCGGCGTCATCGGTGAAACCCAGGGCGACCTCAAGAAGAAGGCCGCCGACGAAAAGAAGGCCGCAGCAAAGGCCAAGGCGGACGCCGAAGACAGGAAACAGACGGAAGCGGACGTGGCGGAAATGAATCGCGCCCTTGCCGCCAACAACAGCGTGGCCAGGGCCAAGTTCCAGACGGATGATTTTAAGAAAATCCTTTCCCGCCTGAAAAAGAAAAACCTTGTGAAACCTGAAGACGAGGCGAAATTAAAGAGAATCGTCGGGGAGTTCTGATGGCCGAACAGAAAAAAGACGCATACAGCATGCTTACGGACGCGTTCCTCATGTCGGGACTTACCGACGAGGAAGTGAAAAAGAATTTTCCCAGGATCAACGCCTGGTTCAATTCCGCATCCACCGAGGACGACCGACGCAAGCGTCTTGACATGCTGCTCGGTGACCCCGAAATGCAGAACGAGCTCCGCAAGTTTGACGAGTTCGAAAATTTTGATTTTAGTCAATACAAGGAACCGCCGAAGGAAGCGTACAAGAAAGGCGAACTGGCCACGGCCAGCATGAAGGACGTCAAGAATTTCTACGAACGCGCCAAGCGCACAATCGACCCGCAGGGACGCCTCGGCAAGACCGAACTTTACGAAACGGCGGGCGATCCGACGTTCCAGCTGTTGGAAGAAAAAATCGGGCCCAATTATGAAGGCGACTGGTTCGGAAACCTGCTGGAGGAGTTCGGCTACCCGGACACGCCCGAAGGCTACGAGCAGCTGACCCAGGATTTCAACGCCGCCCTCACCAGGACCAAAAACGCCAATTTTGCCGACAAGTACGGCAGCGCCAAAACGCCGCTCAAATTCCTTTTCAAGAACACGTTCGACGTGCTGGAAGACGGCAAGAAACCGACAGCCGGCGACGTGGCCGTG
>CADBLC010000013.1:0-3711 GCA_902795385.1 Fibrobacter succinogenes
CCCGACCGGCCTGCAGCCCTTATACCGCGCGGGTTGCGGAAGAGCGCGTATGATTTATATCACTTGCCCCCGGCACCATGCAAAACCTATAATACAGGTAAGGATTCAATCTGGAGGTCTTTACCATGAAACTTCTCCACAAAACATCCGCCATTCCCTTTTACCTGATCCACACGGGCTTCCAGGCGTTCAAGAGCCGCCTCCGTGAAATTCTCTCCGCGACAAGCGGACTCACGCTCGAAGACTATATCGACGACGAATCGCTCTGCATGTACTACAGGAACGGAGATTCTCCCGAATACATCGCCGCCGCCATCATCGGCCCCGACATGGACTTCGACTCAGGATACGAACCCGACGAAGACATCGCCGACGCAGGCTAGTCAAGATTCTCTCTGATAAAAACACACGCGAAGCCGCGGTCGCGAGCAAATAAAATTGCCCAAGGCCAAGGCGCGCGCTACAACACAAAAACTCCGCAGGGTCGCTGCGGAGTTTTTTGCAAATGCGGGTTATAGTACAAGAGGCGCAAAGGGCACGCAAGGCGTTACTTCTTCTTGTCGTCCTTCGATTCCTTGGCGGCTTCCGCGCTCGGAATCTTGCAGCCGTTCATCGTCTCGAACTTGCCTTTCTGCACGGTCACGATCTTCGTGTTCACGTTCGCGCCGCGCTTGAACTTGATGTCGCCGTAAACGCCCTTGAACAGGTCCGTGTTGTTGATGGCGTTCGTGAGGCTTTCGGGCTTGCGTGCGAGCGTCGAGAACACGATGTTCGCGGCGTCAAAGCTGAGCCCGCTCACCTTGTCTTCGCCCGGTTCGGTTCCCCAGCGTTCCTGGAAGGCCTTCGCGAACTTGTCGTAGTTCTCGCTGTTGCCGTTCATGTCGAGCGCGGGCACGCTAAAGAAGGAGCTGTCCACCAGGCGCTTGCCACGAATCAGGAGTTCGCGGCCGTACCAGCCCGAAGTCCCGAGCATCACGCCGGAGAAGCGGTTGAAGGCGACCTGGCTTACCATGGCGCCAGCATCGGCAGGGTTCGTGGCCGGGATAAAGATGCCCGGGATGTTGAACGTAGAATCGCTCATGTAGAAGCGGCGTTCCTTGGGGCTCACCGCGTCGAGGTCGCTAGCACCGCGGGCGATGTTCCTGCGGCGGTTGTCCTGCTTAAAGCGCACGTCGCGCAACAAATCGAATTCCGTCTTGTAGTCGGGGCGGCCTTCCTCGTAGTTGCGGAAGGCGACAATCTTGCCGCCACGGCGTTCCACGGCGCGCGTGAAGCTCGAGGACATCGAGGAGCCGTAGTCGCCCAGCGGGCTCAGCACGGCAAACTCACGGATGTCGAGGCACTTGGTGGCAAAGTCGGCGATGCTCTGGGCCAGGTTGTCCATGGTGATGTTCACCTGGAAAATGTTCGGGCCCATCTTGGCGATGCCGTCGTCGGTCGCGGTCGGGGTAAGCATCGGGATGTTCTGGAAGTTACTGCCGAGCCAGGCGGCCACGGTCGCGGCCGGGGCGCTCATGATGGGGCCAATCACCGCGATAATGCTGTCCTGGTTCACCGCCTGCTGGGTACGCATCAGGGCCTGGGCCGCATCGGCACGCGTATCGGCAATACGCACGTTCACCTTCTTGGTAAGCCCGGCCTGTTCCTGCGCCAAAAGCACGCCCTGGATAGCGGCGGCACCGAATTCGGCGAAGTCACCCGAAAGCGGGGCAAGCACGAGCACGGTCGGCAAGCCTGCACCCTGGCCTTCCAGGGATTCAATCCCCTTCTCGGCGGTCCTAGAGAGGTTTTCGGCCACGTTGCCGTTCAGCACCTTCTTGTACCAGTAGCGGGCGGCCTTGTAACGGCGGGCGTTCTGGCTCTCGCGGCCAATCTGCAACTGCATCCAGCCCACCACGTCCCTGTCCACGGGGTACTTCTCGAGCAGGGCCTGCAGCTGGTCGGCGTTCATGAGGCTTGCGGCAAGCGTCTGGATGGCGACTTCCTTGGTGCGGCTCTTGGCGGCGGGGTTCTTGGTGTAGGCGAGAATGCGCAACATCGCCTCGACGCCCTCGTACACGGCGCCAGATTCCACCAGCACGATGGCGTGCGCCAGTTCCATGCGTTCGCGGTATTCCGAGGACACGTGGTATTCCAGGAACCTGGACGACAGCTGGAGGGCTTCCGTACGCTTGTGTTCGCGGAGGTAGCATTCGGCAAGCATCACGGACGCCTGCGCACCGGCATGGGTCTTGAACTTCGCCTTGGATAGCTTCTGAAGCGGGGCAATGGCGTCGGCGCACCTGCCGTCGCGAATCAGGGACTTAGCCTGGGCGACTTCGTCCTGGGCGCAAAGAGGTACCGCCAGGGAAAGTGCCAGAACAAGGGAGAATAGAGATTTCATAATTTCAATCAGTCTTCGGACGCGGCCTGGACCACGTCGTGTTCTTTCTTGATATGTTTCTGGATGGATTCCGGGAGCTTGACCCAGTCAATGATATCGACGCGGAAAGGCAGGCCGCAGTCGGCAAAGGCCTTCTCCACGGCGGTCATGGCCTCGAACGAGAGGGGCTTATCGGTAATTACCGCAAGTTCCAGTTCAGTTTCGGGAGTCAAGTCCACGCCCGTCACGCGGGATCCATAGGCCCACACCTCCAAGCCCTCGAAATGGAGAGCCAGGATGCGCTGGACCTTTTCCAGCTGTTCCGTTTCTAAGCAAAGTGCCATAGTCCTTCAAATATAGTTATTTGCAGTTACTTGGCTGCCTTGGCATTTTCCTCTTCAGGGGTAGGCTTGGTGTCTTCGAGCAGGCGATCGGCCCATTCGTCCCAAAAACGGCAACGTTCGCCCTCGAGTTTCATCTTCGCGAACTTCACGGGGTCGGTTTCCACGGCGAGCGTCACCACGGATTCCTTGTACGCCTGCGGGAGGCCTGCCACGTGCGCCATCCTCTGCTTGAGTTCCGCGACCGTCGCATCCAGAATATCCGCCTCGAACCTGCGTTCCACGTAGCGGCGCACAATAAAGCCGAGCGCCATGAAGTAGTCGCCCTGGTTGCCTTCGGCCAGGTAGTTCTTCTGGCGCAGTTCCTTGAGCGCGAGCACCGCCTCTTCGTACGGCGGGAGTCTCGGGGCCTCGCCCTTCTTCGCGAACTTTTTATGCAGGAACCAGCCGAGGAACACGAGCAAGACAACGCCCAGCACAATCAGCACCACAAAGAGCCACTGAGGGAGCCTCGGGTCGTCGAGCGGGTCTTCCACTTCCAGAATATCCGTCTCCTCGCCCGTGGTGCGGGTCGAGACCTTCACCGCCACTGGGTCGGTACTCACCTTCACGGTATCGCTACCCACCACCGCGTTCACCTGCTGCGGCGCAATCAGAAAGTCGCCACTCACGAAGGTATTGAGCGTGGCAAGCCAGGTAAACTTCGCGGTCCCCTTGGGCATGCCCTCCACCACCTTCTCGTTCTTCATCTCCTTGACCTCGAAACTCCCGAGGTTCCCGACAAAGCTCGGCAGGTCCACAATGGCGTTCTCGGGCGCGGTCACCTGGATTTCGTAATTGAACATGTCACCCACGAACACCTGGGCGTTATCGACGTTCGCCTTCACCGAAACATCGAAGGCACTAGCGGGAATGGCACAAAAGGCGACCCATACAAAAAGGGCGGCTAAAGGACTCAAAAAACGCGACATAAATAAACCTCTGTGCCGAAGAATATACAAATTTTAG
>CADBLC010000013.1:3736-21747 GCA_902795385.1 Fibrobacter succinogenes
CTCTGCGCCGTATCTGCGCTTGCCGCCGAACCCGAGGCCAAACAAGATTCCCAGCCCGCCGACACGTCGGCATTCAGCATCTCCGACGAGAACGTCTTCTCGATAGTCTCCATCGTGCTGCCCCACAACTCCCTCAGGAATTCCGAGACGCTCCACAACTGGCCATTCTTCGCATTCGCCGCCCCCTCGTGGGCATACAGCGCAACAGCCCAATACGATGCAAGCAAGCTCCTCACCCTCAAGGGCCTCCTGGGCAGCGACCTCAGCTTCGCGGGAATCGGGTTCAAGCTCGACATCTCGGCAGAACTCATGCACCTGCTGGAACTCGGCGTACAGGCAAGCACGGGCTCCGCGCTCAACTACAAGGAGACCGCGACCCTCATGGGCGTCTACGATCCCGAAGAACGCAATTACAGACAAGACGTCATATTCACGGAATATTCCTACGGGCTCCGCTACCACGCATCACTCACCTTCCCGCTGCTCGCGCTGCTCCCCAAGAGCAACTGGACCAAGATTATCCTGAAGGGTACCGCCGACCTCACCTATTCCGCCTACACCGGCGCAAGCGACAAGGAAGTATGGAAGGCGGGCAACGACAACCAGGTGAACGGACTCAAGTACCGCTATGGCGGCACGCTCATCTACATGATGCCCTTCAAGCGGGTGCCCATGGCGATGCTCTCGGCAAGCGCGAGCGGGTTCAAGCACGAATACGATTTCGACGAAACCTACAAGGACTACAATCCCGGATTCGTGACCGTGAACATCACGCCCATGGCCTCCATCAAGGTGAGCGAAAAGTGGAACGGAATGCTCATGGCGTCGGTATCGCGCGACCGCGTATTCGAAAACAGGCGCTACCCGACTACCGAGGAGCTCCTGCAAAAACAGGTCGACAGCGAATGGGACTTGCGCGCGGTCATGTTCATCTTGAGCCGGAAATTCTGATTTCCTTGTTCAGCAACTTCTTGCTGCGCGAGGCCACGGGAGGGTGCTCGCGGTACATAACCGCAAACAGCTTTGTATAGGGAATCTCGCATTCGGCAAGCGCATGCATGGCGGCCTTCGTCTTGGTCTTCCCAAGTTCCTTGAAGGCGTAGCGGTCGGCTTCGTACTCCTGGTTCCAGCAATACAGGTGGAAAAGCGCACGGAACGGAATAGCCACGAGGTGCATCCACAAAATAGCCTGCCACAGCGGGAGCCCGCCGCGCACAAGCATTGCCGCCAGCACCCACACCGAAACAAGGAGCATGGCCACCTTGTAAATATTGCGGAGCACGGAATGACGGTGATGGCGGTGCCCTTCCTCGTGCTTACAAACAAATTCACTTTCCGGGATTTCTTTGCGGCTCTCGGGCAAGGGGACAATGTCGTTCACCAAGGGAATCAGGCGCAACACCGAAAAGATTCCACCACGCAACATCGTCGCGCGACGCTCGCGAATCTCTAGCGCAAGCCGCAGTACGAATTCCGCGACAAACAGCGCTACAAGCAACTCGACCGAAAGAATCATTCGGGCCTAGCCGTCTTCATGATGGTATTCAGGCGGCGCTGCTTTTCTTCGGCGCGCTGCTTTTCCCATTCCGTAAATTCCTTGTCCACCGGATGCGCCGACACGTAGTCGTCAAATATCTGCTTGCCGCGCTCGGTATCGCGGTCAAGGCCGTGGCTCACGCGCTCGAACCAATCCTTCTCGAGCTGGCGGTAGCGCTTGAGCAACTCCTCGAACGTCTCGGGCAGGTTCAGCACGCGCGAAACTTCGCGGTTCATGTCGCCCTGCAGCAAGCGGCGCAACTCGCGCGGCGACTGCGATGCAAGACTCGCGTCGTTTTCCACGAGCTGCACAATCTGGTCGAGCACGTAGCGTTCCAGGTATTCCAGGTAGGCGCGCAGAGCGTCTTGGCGAACGCGCTCGCGCATAAAGTTCTCGCCGAGCCCGTCGATATGTTCCTTGGTGTACACGTCGCGCACCTGCGAAACCTGCAGGCGGTTGTAGGCGTCAAACACATAGCGTACCGTGTCTGCGTTGTACAGGCTGCAAAAAGCCGACGACACAAGGCCCTTGCCGCGCACGGAATACTTGTAGCAGTTGCGGTCGAGCGCGTAGGCGTTCTTCGCGTAGTTCCAGCCAGGCACAATCTCGTTCAGGCGAGCAGGCACGCCCATCAGCTGCGGGTCGCCCGGACGAATCAGCGAGAACGGGAACTTCACGCGCTGCGGAAGTGTCGTTATACCGCTCGCAATCAGAGTGAACGGCGACTCGCGGTAGTTCGCGGGGAACTTGACGTTCACGCCAAGGCCAAAGAACATCCCTTGCCCGGGCATGATTTCTTGGTCGGGCATGCGTCCGGTATGGTTGCTGCCCACGTTCGCGCCGTAACCCAAGTTACCGCATCCGGCAGGCCACAGCGCCGCAATCAATAAAGAATGGTGATGCATCTGCGTCAAGGGGCCCATGTACGCACTGTTCACCTCACCCTCTTCTATATGGCAGCACGGAGCGACAATAGACGACTTGACAATCGCCTTGCTCCCTATCTTGGTGCGGCCCATCAAAACAGAGCCCTGCACCTCGGCGCCGGTATGCACCGTAACGCCAGGCTGCACGTTCGTGTTCTCGAGAATCACCGAGTCATAGATGTGCGACGATTCCTCGAGCGTACTGAGGATAACCGAATTGCGGATCTTGGCCGCCCCTTCCACACGGGCATGCGAGCCAATCCAGCTGTTGCGAACGATGGTTGTATTGCTCACCACCGCGCCCTTGCCCACAACGCCAAAAGGCAGCGATACGTCGTCGCGGAACTGCGAAAGCATCTCGTCAAAAGATTTCTGCACGTCGGCGTCGGCCTTGTGGAACAGCTGCATGTCCACCAAGTCCGTCGTGATATCCGGGAAGACCTTCACCGAACGTCCGCCCATCTCGTTGCCCACCGTCATCGGCGTGGCAATCATGTAGTTGATCTTGCCGCTGCTCACCAGCGAGCCCACATTGTAAATCACGGCACTGCTGCGTACCAGCACCTTGCTCAGCATGGCCACCTTGTACAGCAGGGCGTTTTCCACCACACAGTCGTGCACCATGCAGTCGTAAATACCCGTCGGGAACGACACGTCGCCGGGCAACAGGAGAGTCCCGTAAAAGGCGGGCAGGCGTACGTCGCCCATAAAAACAGAATTGTGGATGCGGTCACAGGTGAAATTCGCCTCCACCTGCACGCGCGACCAGTCCCCGCAGCGGTTCCCGTTCTTCTCAAGCGCCGCAATCTCGTCGTCGCTCAGGGGTCGGAACTTTCCGGCCGCGGCCTTCGCCGCCTTGAAACCCTCGGCCAAAGAGAGCAAAAGGCTATTCTTCAGCACTTTTTTCAATTTCAACAATCTCTGCATGCCCTAAAAATAGACTAAATTAGAGCCGATGATGAAGGAACTACTCTTCAATTTGATTAGAAAACACCATTACAATATTTCCATCTACACCGAGGAAATATTCGAAAGGCGTTGTCAAGAAGAGATTATCCGCAGCGACGAGGAGAAAAGCTCGTTCGTTTACATCGAATTCGACTTCAATACCATCAGCAGGGCGATTCCGGACCAGGATGCCTTCACGAGGTTCTGGGACGTGTTCTTCATGGCGCTCTCCAAGAACAACCGCGGCAGCGACATCATCGGGTTCCTGGAGCAGGAAAGCGGCATAGGCATGCTCCTGCTCGACTCCATGCTCCCCGGGTGGGAACGCATCAAGGGCCGCATCGTACAGACGGCTAGGGAACAGGGGCTCGACACCTCCAAGCTCGTCCTCGACGACATCATCAAGCCCATCGTCTACCCCGCGTGCATCCAGAAATGAAAGTCCTAGTCATCGGCTCCGTATACCCCAGGTTCGACAAGGACGCCGAAGTCCCGTGGCTACGCACATCCGTCGCGCACCTCAAAAAAGCGGGCGTCGAAATCCAGGTGCTCGCCCCCTCCTACAAAGGGCTCAAGAGCCACGAAATCGACGGCACGCGCGTAAACCGCTTCCGCTACGCGCCCGCCAGCTGGGAAATCCTCACGCACGAAGAAGGCGCCCCTTCCAAAATGGCAAGCAGGCCCTGGCTGCAACTCCTCGCCATCCCCTATATTATCAACGGCTTCTTCAAGTGCCTCAAGATATGCCGCAAGTGGCGCCCCGACATCATCCACGCCCACTGGCCCTTCCCGCACGCCTACATCGCGCTCGGCGCCGCCAAGCTTTTCCGCATCCCGCTCGTACTCAACTTCCACGGCGCAGAACTCTTGCTCATCCGCAAAAAAAAGTGGGTCAAGCCGCTCCTCAAGTTCGCCATCGGACAGGCGCAGGCCGTGTTCGCGAACTCGAGCTTTACCGCCGGCAAAATCAAGGCCATCCGGAACGTGGATGTTGAATGGAGCCCCTACGGGACTACGTTAGACGAGAGACGAGAGACGAGAGACGAGAGAGAAGGCTCGGGACTCGCGCCGCATCCGGTCAACGGGAAGTTCAAGGTCCTGTTCGTGGGCCGCCACATCGAGCGCAAGGGCATCTGCTACCTCATCGAAGCCGCCAAGTACCTGAGCGCCGACAAGTTCGAAATCCGCATCGTCGGCGAAGGCGACCTCACCGAAGAACTCAAAGCGCAAGCCGCGCAACTCGAAGGCGACAAGAATGCCGCAAGCATCGTCTTCACAGGCAAGCTCGTCGCCCCGGAACTCGCACGCGAGTACCGGGAAGCGAACGTCTTCGTGCTGCCCGCCATCGTCGACCACAAGGGCGATACCGAAGGACTCGGCGTCGTGCTCATCGAGGCGATGGAACTCGGCCTCCCGATTATCGCAAGCAATGTCGGCGGCATTCCCGACGTCGTCGTGAATAACGAATCCGGAATACTCGTTCCCGAAAAAGACCCCGTCGCGCTTGCCGACGCCATCAAGCGTATTGAAAGCGACCCGCAGTACACGGCGAGCCTCCTGGAAGGCGCCCGCAACCGCATTGCCGAACATTTTACCTGGGACAACATCACCAGGCGTCAAATCGAAATTTACGAACAACTCACAAACCGCAAGAAATAAGACAGGCTAGGAACAACTTAGAAGGAGGGCCCTATGCGTATCTTTTCCCGAGTCCCATTCTCCGCGCTTGCCGTGTGCACAGCGCTCACGCTATTCGCCTGTTCCGGTGACAGCGGCGATGACGGTATCGCAGGAGCCAACGGCAAGGACGGCATCAGCGGCATCGACGGAACCAACGGAATCAACGGAATCAACGGAACCGACGGAACCAACGGTAAAGATGGCAAGGACGGTAAAGACGGAAAAGACGGCAAGGATGGCAAGGATGCCGAAGAAGTCAACGTCGACTCCCTCGCCCAGGTGCTGCGCGACCAGATTACCGGGTCTCTCTGGGACAGCCTGTACGCCGAACCTTACGTCGACACGGTCTACAAGATTCTCTTCGACAACGCCTACGCTACGGCGTGGATGGATTCCACGCGCCAGGTGCTGCTCGACAGCCTCAAGCGCGCCGACTACGACTCGCTCTACCAGAAAGTTGTCGACAGCGTCTATAAAGACGTCTACTACCAGAACGCCATCCGCACGTTAGAGGCCTTCATATGGACGTACAAGGAACAAATCTACGGGGCGTTCGCAAACCAATACCCGCTGATGTACAAGGACTATCTCGGAACCGACGGCAAGCCATTTCCCGTGCCGCTTTCCGTCAAGGTCCGTAACACCTGCGACAAGAACAATTCCAACGTTCCCTGCCGCTGGAAAAAGGTGATGCTCAAGACATGGATTACGGGATTCACCGACACGGCAACGGTAACGAACATCGCGAATCCCGACACGACCGTCATACTCGCCCCCAGCTACAAGTTCAACAATGCGGCGCTGTTGGCTGTGACCTCGCCGATAGCGACACAGTTCCAGGTACGGGTATATGCGCTCGAGAACGATCGCGAAATCCTTTTCTACTCGGCATCGCAACCCACGACCGTCCACCCGATGCAAGTCAACGGCGGTGAGCTCGTCGGGCTCAAGAATCGCGAATTGTGGAAAACGGTATGGGTGACTCCCGCCATGGATTCCATAGGCAATATTTTGAACGACCTGAAACAGAAATTGCCCGGCGGCACCGTCAAGGTCTACCAGCAATATTCCGCCGACACCTCCATTGCCCAAAGCTCCAGGCGCGTCGGGAAGGCCGTTTTCGAAATCCTGCAAGCCCGCGGCATCGCCTACGTGCAAAACAACGGTGTCGGCAGTCCCAGTCAAAAGGTGAACTACCCCATCGAAGTGCTGCGCAGCCGTGACGGTCTCTGCATCGAAACGACGCACCTGTTCGCCTCGATTTTCGAAGCGCTCGGAATGCAACCGATAATCATTGAAATCCCCGGCCACGCCTTTGTGGGATGGCGCCAAGAGCTCAATTCCAATATCATAGACTTCCTGGAAACGACCATGATTGCCAACAAGAATGCCACGTTCTCCGAAGCCCTCAACAAAGGCAACCGGACATTCGATGCGGAAAAAGCAGCCGGCAACTTCGATACGGGCGTATCGTCGTTTGTCGACGTCGAGCAAACCCGCATATACGGAGTCCGGCCCAACGACATCCCGTAAAAAAACGGCACCCTATAAGAACGGCCCCTTACGGGGCCTGTTTTTTATCCTAATCCTTTATACAGCGAATAGACAAAAACATAACACTACTATCATCTCTAAACTCGCCATCTTTAGAAAAAGAAACAGACCAGAGAGTTTTATAAGTATTCATTGTTGTTGTTGCAAAACATAATCCATCACCACCAATATAGGTCATTTCATAAAAGGAACTATTTGAAGTGTAAGCTCTAAATGCCTCACCTCTGCCAGCATTTGAGAAAGAGCACTCTTCGTTAAAAATCTTTTGTGCAACATCTTTTCCAAAAGATTTTTCTAATGTTTCCCACTCCGCTAACGAAGGAACATGCCAAGTCGGCGGACAAACAGAATCAATCACTGCTTGATTCTTTGTCCCTATTTTTTCATTTATAACCCCCGATATGTACATAGTGACTTCAGTTAACGCATATAGTCGCCCCGACCGTTCGCATTCTTCTTCTAAACCCTTATAGCATACGCTATTTTCCATTTTATATCTTAAGTTTTCCGCCATCCACACCTGATTGCCAATAGTCGTATACCTGTACACCTGCCCATCGCGTTCATCTACAAACGTTCCGCGATTCGGCATTCCATAAGCGTTCGTCCCCTCGGCAGGGCATACGACACTTGCATCAAAGTCGTCATCGGGATCTGTCGAACATGATGCTAGAAGTAATAAAAAACTTAACGCAATGAGTTTGATTTTTTTCATCATCATATCCTTATTTTAAAATTTGCCATGAAAGGATTGTATTACCTTGGCGAAGCACCAGATAGGAACCCGCATTAAATCTATAGTTTGCCAAGCTTATCGTATGCTCCCCTTCAGACCAAGTTCCGTTGAACAAAACGCCCGTCATTCTCTATTGTCACGTAAACAATGTCTCCGTTGCGGCTGACAAGTTCCTTTTATCTTTTAATTTTTTACACACCGAATAGGATTATTACCGTAATCAAAAGTGTCTAGAATTTTTATAGCATCCCATCCCGACTGAATAACTACCTGAACGGGAGTACCTCCATTTTCATTTATCGCCCACATCGCAGAAGCATATCCGTCTAGTGAACCGACATTGTTTAGCGTAGGATACGCACTAAAGTCACACTCATCTTCATGCTCCTCTGTTTCTCCATCATTTATAGGAATCCAACCTTGAGAAGTTTTTAATCGATGACCTGCGATTTCCTCCCCTCCCATATTATTAACTAAAATGATCCACTCCTGTTTACTCGGTAAATGCCATCCATCAGGGCAAACTTCATTAGCAGAACGCCATGTATAAATACGACCTTCTTTCTCACAATCAGTTTCAGGATATTTGCATACCACATCATAAGAGTCACCTTCGTAATTCAGATTCTGAGCCATCCAAACCTGGTCACCGATAGTCGTGTACTTATACACCCGCCCATCGCGTTCGTCCACGAAGGTTCCACGTTTACTTTCGGGACAAACCTTGGCCGCATTAAACTCTTCCGCATCCGTTCCTTTATCGGAACAGGCAGCTATAAAAACGCAGGCTATAACAATAGACAAAAATCTCATCATTTATTTTCTTATACCTCAATCGTCACGCGGCTGATTTTATTGTCATCCTTTTTCACATGAACGGTCTTCTCTATCTTGCGCTCGAGCTCGTTCACGTGGCTGATGATACCCACCAGGCGGTTATCGCCCGCGAGCGTCTGCAACGTGTTGATGGCAAGCCGTAAACTCTCGTCGTCAAGCGAGCCAAAACCTTCGTCCACGAACATCGTGTCGAGCTGGATGCCGCCCGCCGAACTCTGCACTTCGTCGGCAAGGCCGAGCGCGAGCGAAAGCGAAGCCAAGAAGCTTTCGCCACCGCTGAGCGTCTTCACCTCGCGCTGCCTGCCGCTCGCATGGTCGAGCACGTTCAAGTCGAGCCCGCTTTGGCTCTTGTTATTGGAGGCGTCCATGCGGCGCACCAGTTCGTACTGCCCGTTCGAAAGAATGCGGAAGCGCGTATTCGCACGGCTCACGATGCGGTCGAAGTACGACGCCTGCACGTAAGTCTCGAGCATCACCTTGCTCGTGCCCGAAAGCATGCCGTTCGCCGTGTCCGAAAGGTTGCGCATCCAGCCGCGCTTGCGGAGAAGCTCTCCCAGGGAATCCACCGTCTTGCGGATTTGCGAAAGAGCATTACTGTTCTGCGACAGGCGCGAAGCGACGTGGTTCATTTTTTCGTTCAAGTCTTTGCAAGCGTCCGAAACGCTATCGCGTTCTGCCTTCAGGGCTACAAGGTCATATTCCTTGGCCCCTTCAAGCTGTGACGAGAGTGATTTGATCTGGCCTTCCAAATCAGCCATTTCCGTCTTGCGCTTGTTAAATTCATCGGTAGCCTTCTTGCGGGCTGCCTGCAATTCCGAAAGCGCGGCAGACTTCTCACGGATATCCCTGTCGGCATCCGCCTTATTCGGGAACGGAAGTTTAGCGAGTGAGTCCTCAAGATTTTTCTTTTGTGTCTGGAGTTCTGCCTCTGCCGCAGAAATCTTGTTAGAAAGGGTGTCGTTTTCTTCGCGGCTCTTGTCTAGGAGTTTCCTGAATTCCGGAATGTCCGTATCCAGTTTCTTCTTGCGTTCTTCCCTCTTGATTTCGTCACTGAGCTTATTGTCAGTATCGCGCAGCGATTCCTTCACCGCATCGAATTCCGTACGGATTCTTTCCTTGGCGCTATCGACAGGACAATCACCAAAGAGTTCCGCCAGCTTTTTCTCGAGTTCAATGTGCTTGGCGTCGCGTGAAGCCTTCGCACGGGTCGCTTCATCCGCCTTCTTATTGCGGCCTTCAAGCAGACTATCACGCGTATTCTTGAGTTCCTCGATTTCCGCCTGCGTCGGAGCCTCTGCCGATTTGCATGCCTTGTGCGGATGGGTCGTGGAACCGCATACCGGGCATGCGCAGCCTTCTTCGAGAGTCTCCGCAAGGATTCCCGCCTGCTCGTTCATAAAAGCATGATACTTCGCTTCGTAATTCGCGTTGCCGCTCGAGTAGCAGGAATCGGACTTCAGGTATTCTTCCTGCGCCGTGTGGAGCGTGTTTTCGGCTATGTCAAGTTCCTTTACCAAATCGCCCGTGCGCAGGAGCTGCTCCTTGCGCATTTTGAGATTTTCCCTCAGCGCCTCGAATTTCGCCCTATTTTCCCCGGCATTCGAAAGCCCGTTGAATTCCTCCTCCAATTTCTGGAGTTCATCACCCTGCTTCTTGAAAACTTCCTTACGCGTATTGAGCGTTTCCCTGTTTCGGGCAAGCTCCCTTTCCTTGTTGCTTATTTCAGCGCGGACGTTTTCAAGCCTAGCGTATTCCGGAAGCAAGTTGTTCAACGTCGTGATGGCTTCCTGCAACTTGTCGCATTCAGGGACTTTCGTTTCGGCTTCATCGACAGCCTTCTTCAGAGGCTCCATTTGCGGCACAAGCTTCCCGAGATTTTCCTTCGCTTCGCCAAGCCCCTTGCGAGCCTTTTCCACACCTTCGGCGCGACCGATTTCCGTATTCAGCACTCCAAGTTTTTTGTCGGCCCGATCAAGTTCTTCCTTCATGACGCCCTGCACGGCGGAATCTTCGTCGAGGAGCGCCTGCACCAAGCTACAAACGCCCTGCCAGTCGGCGACCTGCCTTGCTGCGGCCAAGTTCTTCGCCTGTTCCAAGTTCTGCGCCTGCGCCGATTCTTCGCCGCACTGCAACTGCGCCACCATCAAGCATGCCGCATTTTCGCTATCGCCGCACTGCCTTTCTATTTCCGAGGCGCGCCTCTTGAGTTCGTCCTGCAATGTGCCAAACTTGTCCGTCTTGAAAATCTTGCGGAAAATCTTCTTGCGCTCGTCCGTTGTCGAAAGCAGGAGCTTCATAAAGTCGCCCTGCGCAATCATCGCGATTTGCGTAAACTGGTCGCGGTCGATGCCGATGATTCCCTGCACAGCCGCCGCAACGTCTTTTTCCTTGCTTACCGGGCGGCTTGCGGGGCCCTGCCTGCCGCTAGATTCGGGATAGAAGAACGTGACCGAGGCCGCTTCCTTCGTGAGCCCTTCGCCGCGCGCCTTGGGGCGCATGTACTCGGGATTACGCACCACGCGGTATTCCTTGCCCGCGTATTCAAACGTCAAGTCCACTTCGGTCTTTGTCTCGGGAGTCGCATTCGTGCAGCGGAACAATTTTGCATCGTCGCGGTTGTCGCCGCTAGCACGCCCGAACAGCGCATACGTAATCGCATCGAAAATCGTCGTCTTGCCGGCACCCGTATCGCCCGAAATCAAGTAGAGCCCGCTCTTGCCGAGCTTATCCAAATCAATGACGGTACGCTCCGCGTACGGCCCGAATGCAGAAATAATCAGCCTGGTCGGTCTCATCCTTCGCCCTCCCAGATTCCATCGACAACGCCCTGAACAAACTCGAGTTCTTCGGGGTTCATTTCGCGGCGCGTCATTTCTTCAAAGAATTCACCGAACAACTGCATCGGCGATTTTTTCTCGACAGCTTCCACGCCCACCGCAATCTGCTGGTTGCGCGTGCGCTCGTTGTCGTAATCAAGCATCATCAAGTTCGGGTATATACCGCGCAATTTCTGGGCTGCGTCGGGAACGTCATTTTCGTCGGTGAGTTTCACGTACACAAAATCGTCAAGCTTATTGCCTGCCGCCACCTGCGCCGTGCGGAATTCCGGCGACACAAGCTCCGCGAACGTCCCGCGAATCTCGCGCACATCGCGCAACGGCTTCAGCGGAACCTCGCGCACCTGCAAGGCCGCGCGCATTCCGTTACCAGCAAACAAGTCGCCCGCATTTCCCGCCGCGCCCAGTTCCACGACAGTCACGGACTTCGCATGCGCTGCTTCCGAAAGCGAATACTTGAGCGGAGTGCCGCTGTAACGCGCACGCACCGTACCGCCCACATCCTTCATCACATTTTGCGGTTTATGGATATGCCCGAGCGCCACATAGTCAAACTTCTCGAACACCGAGGCGTCCACATTGTCGAGGCCGCCCACGTTCTCTTCGGATTCACTGCGTTCCGCACCCGTCACGAACTGGTGCGCCACGAGCACGTTCCTGCGGCCTTCCGTAAACTTCATCTGCGCAATCGCCATGCGCATGGCAGAGGTATAGTCCGTCACCGCGTCGCGATCCTCGTCACTCTCGAGATGGGCGCGAACATCGGCAGGGCGCACGAACGGGAGCATCCACAAATCTACCTCGCCCATTTCATCCTTGAGCGTCACCGGCGCGAATTCGCCGTTGTACACGGGCGACATGTACACGCCCATGCCCTTCATCAGGCGCCCGCCAAACGCGATGCGTTCCGCGGAATCGTGGTTCCCGCTCAGCACGAACACCTTGGTACCCGTCGCCGATAGCTTCACCAAAAAATCGTCGAGCACGGCCACCGCCTCGGCGCTAGGCACCGACTTGTCGTAAACATCGCCCGCAATCAGCACGGCGTCCGGATGCTCCTCGCATACGATTCCCAGAATTTCACGCAGTATATACACCTGTTCGTCGAGCATACTGTGCTCGCACACGCGCTTGCCTATATGTAAATCGGCCAGATGCAGGAACTTCATTCAATAACCTCTCACCCTAAATATAGCATCACGCAGGTGTCAAAATTTGACTATTTAAAATCCAAAATCCACATCTCGGCGTCGCTGCCCACGCGCACCGGAGGGCCCCAGCTGTGCACGCCGCTCGTCACGAGCCACTTGATTCCATCCAGCTCGCCAAAACCGCAGGCAATTTTCCAAACCCAGTTGATGATGACCGTCCCCGGGAAAAATTGACCATCGTGCGTGTGTCCCGAAAGCGCAAAGTCGGGCTTGCGCGTATCGAGCGAATCGAGACCGCGGGGCTGATGGTCCAGCACAATCCACGGCACACGTGAATCCTTCGCGGGCGCGATAAAGTCGAGCGGCAAACGTTCCACACCGCGCACATGCGCCACCTGATGGTCGATACGTCCCGTAATGCAGGCAAGTTCCGTACATGCCGTAGAATCTTCCAGCACAATCCATCCGTTGCGCCGCAGCCAACCGTGCGGGTCGCTGCCGCTGCGTTCCATATAGGCTTCGTGGTTCCCGTCCACCGCAAAGGCGCCCACGCGGGCCTTCCCTGCAATGTCCCTGAAAATCTTGTCGTAGCCCTCGAGGGTCATCAGCGAATCGTGTTCGTCCGAAAGGTCGCCGCCAAAGAAGATAAAGTCGGGCCGCACGCTGTCGGCATCGTGCAGAATGCGCAAGGCCTTGTCGCGGTCAAAGAGCGGGTCAATATGCAAGTCGCTAAAGAAGAGCGCAGTAAAATGCGAATCGCCCGGCATGTCCACATCCGTGCGACGCAGGTAGTAATCTGCATTATGGAAGTATCCGGCAATACACATCACCGCCGAAACCAAGACCGAAAGCGCAAGCAGAGAGCGCGCACCCATAATGCTTACCTGGCGAGGAAGCGCTCGGCGCACCGCGAGCCTTCGGATACCGCGGAACAGCCACCAAAAAATATAGAGGAGCAGCGCCTCGCAAAGCCACACCGCCAAAAAAGCCTGGCCAACACTCGCCCACAAGTGCCCGCGAAAAATAAAGCAGACTACCCCTGTTGCCGGGAGCCACCTGCCGTATATTCACGAACAGGAACAAGACACCGAACAGAAGGATAAAAATGAAAATCATAGGCCGCCGGCCCTTACAGTCTCGACTTCACGAGCTTAATCAAGTCGGCGGAAACTTCTTCGAAAGGACGGTCCACATCGATAGCCGCCACGCAATCCGGGTAGTCACGGGCCGCGGCCAGGTACCCCTGGCGCACCCTCTCGAAAAAGTCGGCCTTTTCCTGCTCCAATCGATCGGGTGCCCCGCCCCGCTTCGCGGTGCGCGGTGCCCCGCCCCGCTTCGCGGTGCGCGCGCGGCTCTGTTCCACGGTCAGGTCAAGCACTACCGTCAGTTCCGGGAAACACCCGTCGCAAGTCAGTTCTGTCAGGCGCTGCACCATGTCGGCACCGAGTCCGCGTGCATAGCCCTGGTAGGCAAACGTGCTCCACGCAAAACGGTCGGCAATCACAATCTTGCCCGCATCGAGCGCCGGCTGGATAATCTCGGCAATCACCTGGGCACGCGCCGCATTGTACAAAAGCAGTTCCGTCTTGTCGGCCATGACGCCCTTAAACGAAGCGTCCAGAAGAATCTCGCGGATGCGTTCCGAAATCTTCGCACCGCCCGGCTCGCGGAGCCTCACAACGGAATAGCCTTCCGCCTCGAGGGCATTGGCGAGTTTTTCGATATGGGTCGACTTTCCCGACCCGTCGATACCTTCCAAGCTAAAAAAATGCTTTGCCGTCTTCATGTCTACAAATATGCAAAAATTTCGGCCAAAACACAAATCAATCCCTTACACAACGGACAGAGAATAAGCTCTGCTTATCATAATTAGCATTTAAATAAGCCCCCAACATTCGGGTCATTAAATGCATGCTGAAAGCGTTATTGCCAAGGGCCTCCGTAGCCGACCAAAAAAACGCCCCCACATTATCATCAATAAAATAAAATGTGACATTACTAGGAAGTACCGCACTAGAATCGTTACCGTCATTGGAATATTGAACAACACCATCTCCAAGAATTCCAGCTCCTGCAGGAAGCGCAGAAAAACCATAAAGATCACCATCACTTTCATAGTTAAAGTCGTTACTCCAACCGGAAACAGACTTTAGTTCTATACCAGCAGATTCTGGCCCAGCATCCACAGCAAAAAAAAGCTTTTGCCATTCCGTCGTATCAGGAAGATGCCAACCTGCAGGACATGCATTTACAGCATCAACCCACTTGTACAAACGTCCGTATTTATCGCAATTCTCCGTCTCAATCAGGAAGCATACACTTGATTCCGATGCATAGTTCAAATTTTCCGCCATCCAAGTCTGCGTTCCAATGACAACTGTCCTATAAGTTTGTCCATCACGTGAATCTGTCAGCGTTCCTTCTACCGGTTCTGCATCTGGCATATCCTGGAGACAACGCACTGATAAAGCCTCATCTTTATTGGCATCGTCTATAGACGGACCATAATTATAACCTATATAGAAGCCATAAGCATCTGTATCATTACTGCTTTTTCCAGAAGTCGACCAAAAAGTAGCAGCGGAGCGATTGCCATATCTGTATTGTTGACTAGAATCTTTGTACCCATTAGGCAAGATGGAAAAACCATAACTATCTATTCCATCTCTGCCATAACCAGTAACCCAAACCGAAGTAGATTTCAATGCCATTCCAGCAATAAATCTCCCGCCTACATTTACAACCAAAGTCCACCATTCAGCCCTACTGGGCAAGTGCCATCCTTCCGGACATGCACTTAAAGCGCTATTCCAGTTATAGAGGCGACCAAAAGATTCACAGGTTTTAGGATCATCGTTGTAACACCAACTTGATTCCGATGCATAGTTCAAATTTTCCGCCATCCATACTTGACTACCAATAGGTATAGTCCTATAACTCTGCCCGTCACGAGCATCAATCAGTGTTCCATATTTAAAGTTGGTATTATAGAATACTTCACCAGAACTGCTTTCGCTAATATTACTAGAACTGTCGTCTCCACACGCAGCAATCAGTGCGGCAATGACCACATAAATAACAAAATAATTTATTCGTCTTTTCATTAAATCTTCCATTTTGGGCAATCGCCAAATTGCCGATTTAAAATATAACATGAGTTTTCCCCTCTATTCATATTCCCCGTCTTTTTTTTCTATTATTGACTCACTTGCTATGCATGTCTTTGTCATATCATTGGTGCTTCTGCTCGCGGGAATAGCCCTCGCCGACGACTTCGTCGTTACGCCATCCAATCTGGCTCCACACGCATTTACCGCAAAACAGATTGCGCCCGGAACTTCGCGCATTTTTTCCGTCAGGTCATCGTATGCGGCATGCGACTCCTGCAACATATCCGGAAAAACCGAAAGCACATCCTCCGATCCAAAACTTCACTATATCGACGACGACATCGTCGGCTCCGATTTCCGACTCGAGATAAACCTCTTCCATTTCCTCTGGCCCAAGACACAAAACATCGAAGGAGCCGAGAACTGGACCGGCCACAACTTTGGCGGCGGCCTTTTCTTGAACGCGCACTACGCCTACTTGCTCGAAGCCGGACTCGCGCCCACGATAGTGCAGTGGCTCGGCCCCATCTACCTGGGCGCTAGCTACGAATTCACCTTCGGCCGCTACTATGGCCGTGACGAGGACGACGAACGTTCCTCAGATCTCGCAAAAAATCTGTTTACCGGAGCCCTGAACGCCGGCGGCGGATCAATGCTGTTCATGAACAACCATGGACTGGGTTTAGGCATGCACGGCGGCATCCGGCAGCTCCATATCATCAATCCCGGTTCCAGGAAATACACCTCCCACGACCCCCGCACCGGCGATGAAATCAACCCGGAAAATCAAGGCGGGTACCACATACAAGACTGGATATTCTACTACGGATTCGACATCGTCGGTTACACGAACCTGCCGCTGCTCAAGGAATCCAACAGCAAGGGTCACGCAGCCTACGCGATATCGTTAGAAATGGGCGTACACACAGACGACAATCCACTGATTTTCTGGGCTTTTTCATTTAGCTTGATGTTATGAAGAAGTTCCGCGAAAATAGGATAATCTCCGTATTGCTCATGACCGCTGTCGCCCTACTTTCGGGCTGCAGCACCATTACGCGTCCTCCCCCGGCAGCCGCGTACATGGACAGCTACGGCAAGGACGATGCCGTGCGAAGCATCGGCTTCTCGTACTATGCGGGAGACCTGGACAACGCGCACCACGAAAACAGGGAATATAGCCATACAAGCTATGCGGAATGGTGGGGCGACGCAACGTTCGCAAATTATATCAGCGGTGGCTACTTTACCTTCGGATGGGGATTCCAGACATTTACCCCATTTCTCCAGGGAGGATTCGTATCGCCGTATTTCGGTTTGAATGCGTGGAGCAACACCGCTGCACTGGTGGCGGCACCGATGAGCAAGTCAAGCGAAAACGGATTCATGTCGCACTACTCCGGCGGCGGCATGGCCATTGAACAGATTCCCCTGAACGACAAGTGGAAACTGGGCTTCACGGAACACCTGTCCCGAAACGGACGCGAAATTTACTTTGTAGATGACGATGAGTGTTTCGCATGCGGCATACCTAGCCCACGACCCAAGTTCTATATGGAAGCCGGCGGCGGCTTTTACGTTTCGCGCAAGCTGGGCGAATCCGTCAAGGCATCGCTCGAATTCCGCTATGGCCGAGATATGGACGAGAACCGCAACCGATTCTCGATTACGCTGGACATATGGGGATACACCTCACCCATTCCCGTCGGCGGAAACGACATGATGAGGAGACTGGCCCAGAAGAATATCAAGAAGATGGAACAGATGGAGGCCTCTTCCGTCGACAGCCTATCGAGCAGGAATGATTTTGACTCGCTCCATACCATCAAGCGCAACTGGTTCCGGCTCGCAGACAGCAACCAAACCGTATCGTTCGTATTCCATCCGGTGGATTCCGTCACGGCGGTAACGTCCAAGGGCATCTGCTACGACGAGCGTGCGGACGTTGTCTGGCTGAAACAGGATTACAGCGATATCGTCTACAAGGTTTCGGCAGATTCGCTGGATTACTGTCAACAGATGGAACGGAAGAACCTCGCCTCCCTAATGATCCTGGAAGGTGCCCTCATGTTCTTGCCTGGAGCACTCATCACAGGAAGCGCCACGGGAGGGCTTCTCGTCGGAGGCGGCACCGCCGTGGGTATCTGGGTGCTTTTCAACTACGGCTTTGATCAAGAGGAACTTGCACCGAAAGTATATCCCGAACTGTGCTCGGAAAGACATACCAAGGAGCAGGTCGTTGAATGGCTTAAGCAATACCCTTGCGGAAGCAAGCTACAGTCGCAGCAAACGGAGAATTGAGCATGAAGACAAGACATCTCCTGATGATGATTTATGCATTGCTGGTAGCGCTCCTCCTATCCGCCTGTCTCGACGAAGGTGTCGCCCCGACAGATATCCGCGACGGCCGTAGATACGATATTCCCGGCTCCGAGCCGAGCATAGATTCTATTCCCACCATCGACATCCCGCTACTATAATCACCGCCCATTCCGGATGCACAAAAAAACCGCAGCTTGTCGCTGCGGCTTAATTTCTAATGTGGCTATTCCCAAATTACTCGAGGTCCTTGCCGTGGCACTTCTTGTACTTGAGACCGGAACCGCACCAGCACGGGTCATTGCGGCCGAGCTTCGGGCCAGCCTGCTGGGCGCGCTTCCTTGCGGCTGCGGCGACGGCAGGATTCGTGTAGGTG
>CADBLC010000014.1:0-13905 GCA_902795385.1 Fibrobacter succinogenes
TCCATCATCCCCGAAGGGGGCGCCTCGCTCGAGACGCTCCTCGAAAGCTACGAGAGGGAAATCCTCACCGAGGCGCTGAAGAGGAACAACGGGAACCTCAGCGCCGCCGGCCGCGACCTTTCGGTAAGCCCCCGCATGATGCACTACAAGGTGAAAAAGTTCGGGATATAGAAAAGCCCCTCCCGAAGGAGGGACTCTAGAACAGATAAGTAAAGGAAGAATTACCTGTATCTCTTTGCTTCTTGCCGTACCACCGTTTCCATCTCCTTGGACACGGCTCTAAGTTCCTTAAGAGCGGCCTCGTAACGGGCGCCAACACGTTCCCTAGGATTCCTAACGGGGTAACCGTTGATCCATTTCTTTCTTCTGATGCGCCTTCTCATCGCCTCAATCTTAACGATAATCTCATGAATACTCGATGCATCGACGTTTGTCGCCCTTTCGGCCTTGTATTCCACCTTCGTTTTTGGAGCACGGCGAGCGGCAGACGTTCTAGCCAAGTTCTTATTGTTTCGTACCATTTTTTTCCTCATTGTTTGGGTTTAGGTTCAGTTAGAAAATTCTTTCTGGGTGTTTCTGGCTCAGCAGTTTATTGGCATACTCGTCGCATATCGCGCACAGGATTCTTTCGTGCGTACAGACTTCCGGAGAAACACGTCGCAAGGAACCGGTAGTGTAGAAAGACGTGCACCCGCATTCATGGGCCAGGCAACGGTACCGAATAGCGCACCCTTCACAACCTTTCCTGTCGTGATCCAAAAATGACTGGACTTCTCTCGGCAGGACTTCCTTATAAATTCCACTCTGCTCGTCGGAAACGTTGCCCGTAACGTAGGGTGCCCCCTTGCGGCTGGAGATAAAGCGCGTACAGGGGAATGTATTGCCATTTGTAGCCACCACAAGCGAACCGTGACCGATAAAGCACGTAGATTCCTTTTTACGCTCCCCAAGAAGATTTATCGAAATCTTGTCTTGGATTGTACTCAAGTATATCCCGGAGTCTGCCATCTTGGCCTTGTACCAGAAACGGCCCAGTTTATCATATTCCGGAATCAGGGCATCAAAATCTTCGCCCGTCCAGGAGCCGTTAAAGTCGAGGCTTGTCGCCACCTTTGTAAAGCCCTGCTTGAATACCCAAACTTCCGAATCCGTTGGAGGTCTTTCTTGCCAAGTCATGTCTTTTGGCGGGGCCGTCTATGGACACAAATACGGTAAATCTTTCGCGTTTCAGGAATTTAATTGCTTCGTCCGATAAAAGCGTACCATTCGTATTGACTGAAAAACGTAACTCAAAATCCTTAGGCAAGTCTATGCGGCGCTCCTTCACCATCCCCTTCACGAATTTTACCGTTTTTTTGATAAAATCCATCCGCACCAACGGTTCGCCGCCAAAAAAAGTAATACCCAAATCGGAATCTTTTTTTTCAATGCACCTGTTTATAGCGAGCCTTATGGAATCTTCCATAACCTGGTCGCTCATGTCTGAGCTTCGTTTAGCATGAGTTTCTTTGTAATAGCAATAAGTACAGCGAAGATTACAGCGTTCCGTAATGCTCAATTGCAGATTCATTCAATATAGCCTTGTTAATTTATGTTAATTATACTTATTACTTTCATTATAAAAATTCGTACAAAGTGTAAAATTTTATTTGCTGATTTACGACAAAATAACGCTCATTTTAAGCGTATTGGTAGCCGTCAAGCATATACCACACTTTGTGTAATGATTGTAATACAGTAGATGTACAAAAATAGGGTTAAAGGGAGCTCAAGCTTCCTTACTGGCGCGGAAACCGTTTTACATCAAACGGCAACCGGTTCTCTTGAATGGTCATGCGGGCAAACATGTTGACTGCCGCAGAAACGGTAATGCCCACCGACTTGCAGAAGTCAGTGAACTTTTCTTTCGTTTCCTTGTCCATTCGTACAGAAACTATTCCCATATCCATCGTATTCGGCCAGATAAATTAATTTTTTACGTACAAAACATTCCCACCGCGGGAACTTGTACTAAATAATAATAAAAATAATTCTCAAGATAGTTTATATAAAAAAATTATCCCAAAATAATCATCTTTTTTCGCCTTTCGAAGACAATTTTTACCGCGTCAAGCCACATATCCACAAAAAACATGACTTTTCCACACTTTTTCAACGCTGTTGACATTTTTGGGGCAATTTTCACATCTAATTGCCGTTTTTAGCAAAATTTCGCCATTTTAGGTGTTGAAAACCATGCAACGGAAACTTTACAACACTTTCGGCAGGTTGTTTTATTATTTTCCTTTTTGGCTAGATTATAGGTATGCCCGAAGTATTAGACTATCTAGAATACCGCGAGTTCCTGAAGGACTGGTTTACCGAAAGCAAGAAGGATAACCCGTTCACCAGTTACCGCTATCTTGGACAGAAGACCGGCGTAGACCCGGCCTGGCTGGTCCGCGTATTCCAGAAGGAAGGGCACCTGAACGAAGGGACGCTGCCCGTATTCATCCGCCTGTGCGGACTCGACGACCGTCGCGCCGAATACTTCAAGACGCTTTACCGCTTTAACAAGACGAAAGCGAAGCAGACCCTTTCGGAACTTTACTACAAGCTCATGGAGCTGAGGAACCTCGAAGCGAGAGTCCTCTCGCAGCCCGAACTAGCCTATTTCGGCAGCTGGGCATGCGCCGCACTGCGTTCGCTCATCGGAATCTCGAAAGATACTAGCGACGTCGCGAAACTGGCGAACCACTTGAACCCGCCGATTTCGCAGGACGAGGCACGCAATGCGCTTGGAATCCTCAAGCAGCTCGGGCTGGTCGAACCCGACGGAAATGGCGGATGGAACATCACCGACCAGATCCTCTCTACCGGCGGCGAAGTCAGAAGCCACGCCGTACGCGACTTCCATAGGCACACGATGGAACTGGCGCAGGAATCCCTGGACCGCCATAAACCCGAGGAGAGGGACATCTCGAGCGTCGTGTTTACTGCCGACGAATCCGACCTGCCCGAAATCAAGCACAAGATCGAAGAATTCCGACGCGGCCTTTTGCAGTTCGCACGCAAGAGCGAACGGGCCGACCGCGTATACGCGTTGAACATCTCGATGTTCCCGCTTTCAGATAAGGTGGACGACCCCGCCACCGCTGCGGACTGCGTCGCGCCCAAGCCGAAGAAGGAGGGCTAGGCCATGCACGCTCTCCGCAATTTTTTGTATTTTTCCGAAGTGCACAAAAGGCTTTCCATACCACTCGCCGGACTTGCGGCCATAGGCTTTGTCGCCTGTTCTAACGGAGACAAGACCGCAGGTGGTGGCCCTAGCGGGACCGAGGCCGGTAACGCCATTACCGCGCAGATTATGGTCGCGGGCGAACCTGCCGCCTACGCGCGCGTAAAACTCACCGAAATCGAGAGCCTGGACGCCCTTGATTCCGAATACGTTCAAGCCGACGAGAAGGGCTTAGTGACTTTTGACAACGTGTCGGACGGCGTATACACGCTCGAGGCCAGGCACGACGGGATGGCCCTCCAGAAGGAAGTCCCCGTAGAAGGCCATAGCGTAGACCTCGGCAAGAGCGACCTCGAAAAGATGGTCAGTGTCACAGGTTCCATAAGCGGTGACGACAACGGCATCGTGAAGGTCCGCGGCATGGCGCATTCCGCGAAGGTCGAAAACGGCAAGTTCTCCATGGACTCGCTCCCCGCGGGTCCGCTCAGCCTCGTATTCATCCCAGACCAGAAGGACCACGACACGAGCAGCACCTACCTGAAGCTCGTTGCCGGCGAAACCTCCACCGCGAGCACGTTCGCCGAAGAGAGCCGTGCGCTGTTGCTCGACGACTTCCAGGATTCCAACTACCAGAACCGATTCATGCCGGCTCTCACCTGGGACGGCGGTTGGTGGTACTTCGCTTTTGCAGATTCGAACGTGACTCCCAAGTTCGTAACCGACGATGACTCGCACAACGTCACCCTCGAAGTCGACAGCAGCGGGAACATCATGGCACATGTCGCCGCCACGTTCGGCGATACCTTCAAGGATTCCAACGGCAACACGCTCTGGCCCTGGGCGACTATCGGCCTCGAGCTCGGCAAGAGCGACAAGTCGCTCTGCAACGACATTTCTTCCGTGGACACCATCGCCTTCCGCGCCAAGGGCGAAGGAGCGATAGTCTTCGGGCTTCTCGACGAGACGCAAAAGCCTGAATTCCAGAAAATCGCGCAATACGAATTTACGCTTTCCGACAAGTGGGAGCGCACGCTCGTCCCGCTCAAGGAAATCCTCAATCCGGAATACTCCTACACGTGCGTAAACCAGCTCGTCTGGAACTTCAAGGCGAACAACGACGAAAAGACTGTCGAAATCTGGCTGGACGACGTCGAGCTCATTGGCGGCAATCGCCTAAGCATCTGGAAGCGGTGGTGATGCCAGAGCAGCGTGGAGCTCGCACCGTCACGACAAACCAGGAAGGCCTATACAAGGATTTGGAACGGGTCGTCCGCAAGTATGCGGGCACCCGTTTTTTGCGTCCGGTCGCAGACCATACCCGCGAAGCGTTTGCGAAGGCGAAGGAATTCGTCGATTCGTTCTATAAGGGCCACGGCGGCGCCATGGATGTTGTCCTGGACTCCGGATGCGGTACGGGAGAAAGCACGTTCCATATCGCGAAGCGGTTCTCGGACATGCCCGTCATAGGCATCGACAAGTCCGCGGCAAGACTCGAGCGGAACCCGGCCGGCAAGGACTCTGGCGAAACATCCACCGCTAAAATGTCCTCCGCGAAAGATTCAGTGAAAGACGTCCCGGCCAACGCGTTCTGGATCCGCGCGGAACTGCTGGACTTCTGGAGGCTCGCGCTCGACGAGGTGAATGCCGGACGCTGGCGCATCCCCTACCACGCGCTCTACTACCCGAACCCTTGGCCCAAGCAGAGCGAAGCAACAAGGCGATTCCACCTGCACCCCATATTCCCCACGCTCCTTGCACTCGGCCAGACGACGGAGTTGCGCACCAACTGGGAAATCTATGCACGCGAATTCGCGGAAGCGGCAAGGATTCTCTCGCCTGGGACGGCAGCCACGTGCGAGGCGTTCGACCCCGAGCAACCCATTACTGCATTCGAACGCAAGTACAAAGAAGCCCGCCAACAGCTGTGGCGGGCCCTCGTAAACAGATAGCCTTAGCGGCTAGTTGTTGCGGTCGTTCATCCACTGGATGTACGACTTGATGTTCTTGGTGAAGCGGACTTCCACCTCGGCGCCAGGCACTACCAGGAACTGCGACAAGCCGTACTTGTTGCTGCCCTTGCTGCCCCAGTCGTAGGTGTAGCCAAGGCGAGTCCAGGTGCTTCCCTCGGAACCTCTCACGTAGCTCTTGGAGCTTTCGTCATCGAACCAGTTCTTGAACCACATCATGCGTTCGGTATTGGCGCTATCGCTTTCAAGTTCGTCGTCAAAGGAAGTCTTCATTTCCGAGCTCGTGATGTCGGTAACGTACGCCGGACGTACAATGTCCTTCGGGTTCACCCAGACAAGACTGAAGTGGGTCACGCGTTCGTTTTTCGGGAGGCCGAAGAGCTGACGCAAGCGGAGGTTCAGGTTGTACACGCTGTTCTTGTTGTCCTTGTACCACTGGTACAGTTCTCTCTCGCTTACGGTCCAGAGTTCCTTTTCGAGCGTCATCGTCTTTCCGTCGATGAACATGTCGGGCGTATTGTTGAGTACGGCCAGCAACACCTTGGACTTGTCGTTATTCCAGGCAATCTTGTCGGAGTATTCCGAAGAGTCGATCCGTACCAGCGGGTAGATGTCTTCGGTAGTCGCGTCGGCGGCATCCTTCACGGCGGCGGCGTATTCTTCCATCAGCAGGGAATCCTTGTCGGCGAAGGAGACCTTGGAGCCCGTATTGTCGATGATGTCGCAGAAGGGAATCTCTTCGATGTTCACGCCAAGCTTTTCCTTGGTGGCCATATCATGGAGGACAGCGTTATCCTGCGAGAACAGCTTGTCGCCCTGCACAAAGGAGATGACCGTCTTGCAGAATCCCTTCTCGGGAACCACGAGGCCGATAGGGCCTGGGCGGGATGCATTTGCAGCCGTGTCGAGGACGAACTTGTTTTCCATCTCGCCACAGGTATAGGCATAGGAATACAGGATGGCGTTGCCCGGCGCAAGTTCGGTAACGAACATGTTGTCTTGTTCCAGGCTCCACGTGGGTTTCACGAGAACGGACTTGGTGCCGAGTTGCATGTAGTGCGGGTTAGCCTCGCTGCAGTAGAACGCAGGCTGGCGGAAAACGCCGATAACACCCGTCTTGGTACGGAAGACCTGCGCATCCCTCACGTCGAGGCCTTTCGCGCACGAAAGGAGGACTACCGCAGATACGCCTAGGATAGCAAAAGACTTGATCATTCCCATTTTCATTTTCCCCAGTATAATAGAGTCTTTTGCCATCAAATATAATTCCGTTTCATCCAGGGCGCAAGTCGCCCCAATCCAATAAATACTATCTTTGCGGTGTATAAAAACAACGAGGTCAAAATCATGACGTTTGAAGAAATGTACGCCCTGGCATGCCAGCGCAAGAAAGAAATGCCCGAAGGCAAGGGAACCACGGAACTCTTCAAGAAGGGTCCGCACGCCATCGGCAAGAAGCTTGTGGAAGAAGCCGCCGAAAGCTGGCAGGCCGCACGCTTCGAAAGCCGCGACGCCCAGTGCCTCGAACTTTCGCAGGTGCTCTACTACGTGGCCGTGATGATGGCCGAAAAGGGTCTCACTCTCGAAGAGGTGTACGCGAAACTATGATCAAGGTAGCTCTCCCCAACAAGGGCATGCTTTTTGAGCCCACGCAGGAACTTTTGAAGGCCTGCGGTTACAAGGCATCCAAGCCTTACAAGACTTTGACCCAGCTCGACACGAAGAACGGAATCGAATTCTTCTTCCTGCGCCCGAGCGATATTCCCATGTACGTGGGCCGCGGCATCATTGATGCGGGCATCACCGGCATCGACTTCAACGCCGAGGCCAAGAGCCCCGCGGTGAAGGTGCTGGACCTCCCCTTCGGCGCCTCCAAGATGTGCGCCGCCGTCCCGAACGACAGCCCGGTGCAGTCGCTGGACGAACTGAAGGACAAGACGATTGCCACGAGCTTCCCGCACATCGTGGAAGGTTTCTACAAGAAGCCGATGGACTTCGTGGTGCTCGAAGGCGCCGTCGAAATTTCCGTAAGTCTCGGCGTGGCCGACGCGATTGTTGACGTGGTGGAAACCGGCACTACCTTGAAGCAGGCCGGGCTCCGCATCGTGGGCGAACCGCTTTTCCGCAGCAACGCGGCCCTCTTCTGCAACCCGCAGAAGACCGAACTCGAAGAAGTCAATACGCTCATCCGCCGCATCCAGGGCAAGCTGGTCGCCCAGTCGTACATGATGATCGAGTACGACTGCCCCGCCGAACTCTTGCAGAAGGCATGCGAGATGACTCCGGGCCTCGACGCCCCGACGGTCACCAAGCTGCACGGCCGAGAGTGGTACTCCGTGAAAGCCATGGTCCCGCAAGAAGAAGCGAACGCCATCATGGACCGCCTCTGGGACGTGGGTGCAAGGAGCATCCTGCTGTTCGGAATCAAGAGCGCCCGTATTTAGACGAGAGAACGGCCCTATGGGCCTACAGACGAGAGACGAGAGGTTTACCCTCCGTCTTTCGAAACTCGCCTAACCACTTTCGCAAACAATATCAATTGACAATCTCTCGTCTCTAGTCTCTCGTCTTTCGTCTAAGCCATGCATTCTCTCGCTTATTTAGCACGCCAGCCCATCCTTGACCGCGAAGGCAAGATCTTTGCCTACGAGCTCCTGTTCCGCGATTCGCCCGAAAGCGATACCGCGATTATCGCAAGCGATGTCTTGGCCACGGCCCAAGTTCTCGAAAACGTACTGAACAACATCGGGCTCCCCAAGCTTATCGGCGACCACAAGGCGTTCATCAACTGCAGCCGCGACATGTTGCTGGATAACGTTTTCGGCCTGCTCAATCCGCGTTGCTTTGTCCTCGAAGTCTTGGAAGACGTCGAAGTCGACGACTCGCTGGTGAAGGCCGTGATGCGTTACAAGGGCCGCGGGTTCGAAATTGCGCTCGACGACTTCATCTACAACGACGATTTCATCAAGCGCTGCGAGCCGCTGTTCCCGTACGTGAGCTACGTGAAGATGGACATCGTCGACAACACCGAAGAGGATCTCGCCGAAGCGGCAAAGTTCTTCAAGGACCGCGACATCAAGATTCTCGCCGAAAAGGTCGAGACGAAAGAATGCTTCAAGAAGTGCCTCGCCGCAGGATACGACTATTTCCAGGGGTTCTTCTTTGCGAAACCGGAACTCGTGACCGGCAAAAAAATTGACGCCACCTCGGCGGCCATCCTCCGCATATTGCTGCTGCTCCGCACGCACCCGAGCCTCGACGAGCTGTGCGACTGCTTCTCGGAATACCCGGAAGTGGCGCAGAACCTGCTGCGCTTTGTCAACTCCGACGCGCAGTACCGCAGCCAGAAGATTCTGAACGTGCGCGATGCCATTGTATGGATTGGCATGAGGAACATTCAGGAATGGCTCATGCTGATGCTCTACGCCCGCCCCGAGATGGGCATGACGCCGCAGAGCTCGCCGCTGTTCCAGAACGCAAGCCACCGCGCCAAGTTCCTGGAGCTCATCGCCCGCGTGGTACGCGGTACCGACGACGACCTCCCGGCAAAGGCATTCATGGTCGGACTCATCAGCCGCATGGACGCACTCGTAGGCGCCCCGCTCGAAGCCATCCTTACCGACTCGCCCGCCGACGAAGAGATGAAGCTCGCGCTGCTCCAGCGTTCCGGACGCCTTGGCGACCTGCTGCGCCTGGCCGATGCGGTGGAGCAGGACGACCAGTCGACGATTCTCTCGATCCTCAAAGAACTGAACATGTCTTCTTCCCTGTTGAACCGTTGCGTCAACGACGCTTACACGTGGGCCCATGAGCGTTGAACCGGAAAGTCTCGAGGCGCTGATTGCCGAATTTGCAGGCCTTCCCGGGATTGGCCAGAAGACGGCACGCCGTCTGGCCTACCACGTGCTGACTCGCCCCAAGAGCGATGTCGAGCGGTTCGCAGGCAACCTGACGAACGCCATCGAGAAGGTTCATCCGTGCCCGCAGTGCCATGCGTTCACCGACCAGGACATCTGCCCGACATGCACGGAACGCGCCGGCGCAAAGGCGCTGTGCGTCGTCGAGAAATCTTCCGACATCATCCCGTTCGAACGTTCGGGAATTTTCAAGGGGCTTTACTTTGTTCTGGGCGGAGTCCTGTCGCCCCTTGACGGCATAGGCCCCGAGCACCTGCACCTGCCGCAGCTCGCCGCTCGCGTCAAGGACGAAGGCATCGAGGAGCTCGTACTCGCCCTGGGTTCAAGCCCCGAGGCCGACAGCACGGCGCTCATGATAGACCGCATGCTGGCCGGGGTGAACGTGAAGCGTACGCGCCTTGCCCGAGGCATCCCCATGGGCAGCGACCTGGAATTCATTGACGAAGTCACCATGCTCCGCGCATTCGAAGGAAGGGTCAGTCTATGAGCAATACAGCCCCCGTCACCGTTGGCGGATACACAATAACCAGCGCCGAATTCGTCAAGTCGGCAGTGAGCCTGAAGGGCCTTCCCGAAGAGCGTTTGCCGCAGGTGGCATTCCTCGGGCGCTCCAATGTGGGCAAATCTTCGCTGCTGAACACCCTCATGGGGCAGAAAAAACTGGTAAAAGTGAGCGCAACCCCCGGAAAAACGCGCGAAATCAATTTTTTTAAAGTCAACAAGCAATTTTTTCTTGTAGATTTACCTGGTGTAGGCTTTGCCAAAGTGAGCAATTCCAAACGCGACGAAATGGGCGACTTTATCCGCGAATACGTGGAAAAGTGCAAGGACTTGCGTGGACTCGTTTACTTGGTGGACATACGCCACGGAGGTACTCCCATCGACATCGAAACGGTGGAAAGTATACGTGCCACGGGTTGCCCCGTTCTGGTTGTCGCCAGCAAGCGGGACAAGGTAAACCAGTCAGAGCTGGCCAAGAACCTGAAACTTATTCAGGCGCGGCTCGGACTCGAGACCAAGCCCCTGTGCGTAAGTTCGCTCAAGAAAACCGGCCTGGAACCGCTCTGGCAAGAAATCCTAGACGCAATAAACGGCAAGGAGCTCGTTGGCAAGAACGATGGAACAGCATCTAAGTAAAGAGGAAGAGAAGCTCACCTTCTGCGGAAATTTATTCCACAAGCTCGGGCTTTTCTTGATGAAACGCACCTTGGGACAACAGGTGGGTCTTTTCGTGCGTGCCATCGCTTCTATCTTTTCCGAAAGCCGCAGTTTCAAGACGGACTCTAGGAACATCATCCTGCAGACATTCTTCACCGGCGTCGAGATTTTCCCGGTGCTCTTCGTCGTGGCAACTCTTTTTGGAGCAGTCGTCATCGTCGAAATCATGACGATGATGGGCAAGGTAGGCTTTAGCGACGTGGTTGGAAGCCTCATGGTGGTCGTGATTATCCGCGAACTCGGGCCGATCCTTACGGCATTCCTGATTGCAGGCCGAAGCGGCTCCTCGCTAACGACCTACGTAGGTGGCATGGTTATCGATTCCGAAGTCGATGCGCTTGCGACCATGGGCGTAGACCCCATCCGTTACCTCGTGATGCCCGGCCTTATCGGCGGAACCATCGCGACATTCATCATGACTATCATCTTCAGCGGCAGCGCTATTGGCGCAGGCTACCTCGTTATTAAGGTCCTCACCGTCATTACCGGAAACGTATTGAACCTGCAGCTGACATGGGATTACCTCTCCACGGAAATCCTCAAGGCGATGACGTTCACCGACTTCATCTTCATCGTAATCAAGCCGCTCGTGTTCGGTTGCATCATCACCACGAACGCCTGCTACCAGGCGATGAACATCCCGCGCGATATCCGCCAGGTGCCGAAGGCCACCGGCAAGTCCGTCATCAAGTCTTTCTTCTACATTGTTTGTGCCGACGTCGTTCTTTCCCTGTTCTATTTCCTTGACTATTTCAACGAGATATCGAAGATTATCTAATGAACAACGAAGCACTGCGCATAGAAAACTTGCACCTGTCGTACAAAGGGCTCGCCGGCACGACTTTCTCGAAGCCGAGTGCGCTCGCCTATTTTGACAAGAGCAGCGACATGGACAAGGAGCTGATTTGCGGAGCGAACCTGGTTTTAAACCGTGGAGAAACGCTGTGCATCGGAGGGCCGTCCGGCCAAGGAAAAAGCGCCCTGCTCAGGGTGATTGCCGGGCTTGCAAGGCCTAGCGAGGGAAGACTATACTACTTCGGCGAGCACATTCCCGCCGAACGCCAGACTGCACTTGAAATCGCAAAGCGCCAGGTCGGGCTCGTTTTCCAGAACGGGGCCCTGATTTCTAACCTTCGCGTCCGCGACAACATCGCGCTCCCCCTGCGTTACCACAAGAAAGGTTCCCCGAAGGAAATCGAGGACAAGATCAACATGGCCATGGACTTGATGCGCGTAAGGGATTGCGCGACGATGTTCCCCCACCAGTTGAGCGTGGGCATGCAGAAGCGTGTCGCCATCGCCCGTTCCTGGGCCATGGACCCCGAGTTGCTCTTGATGGACGAGCCCACCGCAGGGCTCGACAACTACAACCGCCGCAACCTGCTGCCGCTAATCGACAACATGCGAATTCTGTTCAAGACGTCCATCATCATCATTACGCACGACCTGATGATTGCTAAAGAACTGAACTGCAACCTGGTGTTCCTGTACAACAAGACCCTGACTGAGCCCCATTCCTTCGATTACTGGCAGACCGCAGACAACGCCATTTCGCGTGAACTGTTCCGCGATTTGCGGACGAGCGGGTAAAGCGCCTTCGGCACAATGTATAATTGATAATGGATAATGGATAATTATCAATCATCAATCATCAATTATCAATCATCCCACATTAGTTCCTATATTGTATCACAAAAAAGGAATTTTCAATGTTTCTCCCCCTTCCAGACGACTTCCATGCCCACCTGCGCCAGGGCGACTTGATGCCCGGTTATGTACGCGACCTTGTAGCCCAATTCGGGCGAGCAATCATTATGCCGAACACCGTCCCCGCGATGACCAGCGCCAAGGCGATTGCCGAATACAAGGCGCAGATTCTGGATGCCGCGAAGGACGTGCGCCCGGACTTTGAACCGCTCATGACGTTCAAGCTGAACCCGAACTACACGGAGCAGGATTTGAAGGACATGATGGCGGTAGGCGTCGTTGCCGGCAAGTACTACCCCGCGGGCGTCACTACGAACAGCGCCGACGGCATCAGTGACTTTGAAGCCGTTTTCCCCGTGGTCGCCATGATGGAAAAGCTGGGACTTGTGCTGTGCGTGCACGGCGAGGAACCGGGCGAGTTCTGCCTGGACCGCGAACCTGCGTTTATCAAGCGCGTGGAGACGCTGGCCGCAAAGTTCCCGAAATTGAAAATCGTCTTTGAACATTTGAGTTCCGCAAAGTCGGTCGAGGCGGTAAAGCGCCTGTCCGCAAACGTGGCGGCCACCTTCACGGTACACCACCTGATGATGACTCTCGACGACATCGTCGGAGACGCCCTCAGGCCGCACCACTTTTGCAAGCCGTTACCGAAGCGGCCTGAAGACCGTGCCGCGATCCGCGAAGCCGCCTTCAGCGGCAACCCGAAGTTCTTTCTCGGCACGGACTCCGCCCCGCACCAGCTGGGCAAAAAAGAATGTCCGTGCGGGGCGGCGGGCGTCTACAGCGCTCCCGTGGCCATCCCGCTCCTGGTACAGGAATTCGAACGAGCCGGGCATCTCGACAAGCTCGCCGACTTTATCGGTGGCTTCGGTGCCGACTTTTACGGAATCCCAAGAACAACGAAACAAATCGAAGTCGTGAAAGAGCCCTGGACAGTTCCCGACGTTGTCAACGGGGTCGTCCCGCTTGCTGCGGGCCAGACACTTGAGTGGAAAATCAAGTAGCGTTTGTCCTTTCCGCGCAAAAAATATACATTATAGGCATAGATACTAACCCCAGGAATTCTATGTCTGTTTACCGTGCATTTCTCGCATTTTTATACTACCTCATCGTCGTCGTTGGCATGCTGATTCTCGGCATCCCCTACATCATCTACAAGGGCTATATCCGCGGGCACAAGGAAGAAATTACGAACGTGTGCCAGTTCTTCTTTACCCACATCGCGTTCAAGCTGTTCCGCATCACCATCAAGGTGGAAGGCGAAGAGAACATTCCCAAGGGTCGCAAGGGATTCGTCATCGTGGCAAACCACCAGAGTTTCCTCGACATCAATGTCATCTGGCCCGCCATCGGCAATGCGGCCTTCATGGCAAAGGCGAGTCTCTGGAAGGCTCCCATTTTCGGATGGGTCATCAGCACCATCGGTTGCATTCCCGTGCACAAGAACCCGCGCAAGAATGCCGGCATGGGCAAGATGGTTGCCGAGCGCATCGCGAAGGGCTACAACTTTACCGTGTTCCCCGAAGGCCACCGCACCGAAGATGGCCACATGCTCAAGTTCCAAAACGGGATTTTCCGCATGGCGAAGGAACAGCATTTCGACATCCTCCCCGTTACCCTCGTGAACACCGGAAAAATTCTCCCGAAGGTCAAGTGGGCCATATACAGTGGAGAAGTCAAGATGGTCATACACCCGATGGTGAAGGGAGAAGACTACGCGGACAAGCCCATGGGCGACCTGCGCGACGAGCTGCATGACCTGATCGAATCCGCGATGCCCTACAAGCAAGAAGAACTTGCAAAAGCGAATTTAGACGCCGGTACCGGCGCAAAGGAGGCCTGATATGGCACAGCGTTTACCCAGTGAAGAACAGATTAT
>CADBLC010000014.1:13967-17339 GCA_902795385.1 Fibrobacter succinogenes
CTCGCCGACATGGTGGAGCGTGGACTGTTGAAGCGTACAAGCCACAAGGAATACCAGCTTGGCGACGGGGAAAGCCTCGAAGAAAAACGCGAGAAGCGTTTCAAGAAGATTGCCGAACAGGGCGCCGAAGACAACCGCAGGCCCGGTGCACGCAGCCGCCGCCAGAAGGGCAAGGAAAACGAGGTCCGAGTAAAGCGTGGCGTACTGCACCAGCTTGACGAAGAAAAGTGGGAAGTGCACGAACTCGAGACCGGCAAGGTGTACGAGATGTGCCACCGCAAGCAGGCGCCGGGCAAGGAAGGCGAGACCATCAGCTTTACGCTGTACCCGCACCCGAAACTCAAGCACAGCTACTTAGCGAAGGTGGACCGCAGCGCCGAGGCGATGAACATTTCGTGGGACGAAGTCAAGACGAAGTTCATGGAAGAAAGCAACCTGCCCAAGGACTTCTCCCCCGCCATTAAGAAGTTCGTCGAAGGCATCAAGGAACCGGGCCCGAAGGATTTCAAGGGGCGCGTAGATTACCGCAAGCTCGACATCTTGTGCATTGACCCCGAAGGCGCCATGGACCACGACGACGCCATCAGCGTGGAACGTACCGCAACCGGCTACAAGTTGGGCGTGCATATTGCCGACGTGAGCTACTACGTGCCCGAAGGTTCCGACCTCGACGAAGAAGCGTTGGAAAGGAGCTACACGCAGTACCTGCCTTGGACGGCCGTGCCGATGCTCCCCGAAAAACTTTCGAGCGGCGTTTGCAGCTTGCACCAGGGCGTAGACCGTTGCGCCTTCACCTGCATGATGGAACTCGACAAGCACGCGAACGTGCTCAGCTGGGATTTCCACAAGAGCGTCGTGAACATCACGAAGGGCATCACCTACCAGGAAGCGGTGAAGATGATGGAAGCGGGCGACGATTCCATCAAGGCGCTCGCCGAAGTGACCGCGATGCTCAAGAAGAACCGCGCCAAGGAAGGCCTGCTGGAATTCAAGAGCACCGAATACGGCTGCAAGTTCAACGAGGCGGGCGAACCCATCCAGATTGTACCGCGCGAAACCGATGAATCGAATTCGTGGGTCGAAGAGTGCATGCTCATCGCGAACAACTGCTGCGCCAAGGAACTCTCCAAGCGCAAGCTGCAGGGCATCTACCGTATCCACGAAGCGCCCGATACCAAGGACATCATGGAGCTGTACTACATGTACCCGGATTTGTTCAAGGACGCTCCCGTGATGTTGCGCGATTTGGGCAAGCCCCGCAGCGGCGACACGAACCTGAACCCGGTCGCGTTCAAGCTGTACCAGCACCTGGTAAAGCGCGCGGGCGACGACGAGACCCTGATGAACCGCATCCTCCGCAGCATGCAGAAGGCGCACTACGACAGCAACAGCTTCGGGCACTTCGCACTCAACTGGCAGGATTACAGCCACTTCACCTCGCCTATCCGCCGCTACGCCGACCTCTGGTGCCACCGCGAACTTGCGCGCAAGGGCAAGGAAATCAACGCCGAGCGCGCAAACAGCGTCATCGAGGTGTGCGACCTGATTTCTGCAAACGAAATCAAGAACATGAAGGTGGAACGCATCTCCATCAAGGTGTGCAGCTGCTGGATATTGAAGGACCACATCGGCGACGACTTCGAGGCGACCGTCACCGGCATCGAGGAATGGGGCATCTACGTAAGCATCAAGGACCCCATCGCCGAAGGCCTGGTACGTTTCCGCGACATCGTTGGCGAAGACTTCTACGTATTCAACCCGGACCAGGGACTTGCCTTTGGCAAGAAGAGCGGACGCACGTTCCGCCGTGGCGACATCGTGAAGGTGCGCCTGTTACGCGTGGACCCGCTGCGCGGCCAGGCAGACTTCAGCATCATCGAGAAGATTTCGAGCGAACCGAAGAAGAAGCGTCGCCAGGGGGAACGCGACAGCCACCGCGACGTGCACGAGCGCGCCGACCGCGCCGCAGCCGCCGAGGCACTCGGTTACGTGAGCCAGCCCGACGACGACTTTGCCGGAGACGATTTCGAATCTGAATACGTTCCCATGAAGCGCAACCGCGAACAGCGCCGCAGGGCTCAGTTCGGCGAGAAGCCGGGCCGCAACAGGGCCGGCGAAAGCGGCCGTAGCCGTGGCAAAAAGGCGCCCCGCACCAGGAAACGCTAGCCAATGTCGAGAACGCCCCTCAAAATCGCGCTCTACGCCAGCTACCAGACCGGAGAAGAAATTCCCGGTTACGTGCGCTACGCCCTAGCCCACCTGGCCAAGACCGATTTCAAGGTGGTGCTACTGACAAACGAACGAACGCTCTCGCAAACCAGTTACGAATTCCTCGCCGACAACAACATCGAACTGTTCCTGACGCAAAACCACGGCTTTGATTTCGGCATGTGGAAGCGGTACCTGCACATGCAGGCCATCAGCAATTCCGAGAACGAAAACATCGAGCGTCTGCTCCTCATAAACGATTCCGTGGTCTATTACCAAGACAAGTTCGAGGAATACTTCGAACAGGCCGAAAAAAGCCACGCCGACGTAGTCTCGCTAACGTCCAACGACGAATTCGCGCCGCACCTGCAATCGTTCTTTTTGTACATGAAGCCTGCCGCATTGGGCGTATTCTTCATGCACCTCTTTGAAACGCCGGAACAGGAAAACTTTTACGACGTGACGCGCCGCCTCGAAGTGGCGCTCAGCGAAAAATTCGGCGAAGCCGACGTCAAGATGGAATCGCTGTACCATACGGAGCGCCCCGTCTTTTTCGCCTACAAGGAACTCATCGAGCAGGGAAGAAGCACTTCGTGCGTTACCACGCCTACGACGCCCTGAACGAGAACTACCTCGCCCTCATCAAGAAGGCCGGATTCGCACCCGACTTCAAGGCGGAATGGTTCCCGCGCCCTTGCGAAAACCCCGTTGCGCGCGCCAAGGACTTCGTCTGGGAAAAAGCCTTCCAGCTCGTAGGGTTCCCCGCAAAACGGTTTATCGATAAATTCAAGAAATAAGAGATACGAAAAAGGACCGCCAGCGCGGTCCCTTTCAAATTGCATCGCTCCGGGAACTTACTTCTTTACGATTTCAGCGTCCTTCACTTCCTTGCCGTTAAGCTTGGAGGAAGTCGTAGCCGGCACAAGATTGCGGTTGATGACCTTGTACTGGATAATGCTCCAGATGTTCGAGACAATCCAGTAGAGCACGAGGCCGGAAGGCATCACCGCACTGAACAGGAACATCATGGCAGGCATCATCCACACCATCATCTTCTGCTGGGCCGGATCCATGCCGGCGCTGCCGCTCATGGTGACCTTCGTCTGGAAGTAGGTGGACACGACCATGATCCACGGGAGGATGGCGAGGCCGGAAGGCATCACG
>CADBLC010000015.1 GCA_902795385.1 Fibrobacter succinogenes
CAACGCATTCCTCCTGTTGCAGGGTGTCGAAACGCTTTCTCTCCGCCTGGATCGCCATGTGGAAAACACCAAGAAGGTTATCGAGTTCCTCACCAAGCACCCGAAGGTTACCCGCGTGAGCCACCCGAGCCTCCCGAACCATCCGGACCACAAGCTTTATCAGAAGTATTTCCCGAATGGCGGCGGTTCCATTTTCACCTTCGACATCAAGGGCGGCCAGGAAGAAGCCTTCAAGTTCATCGATAGCCTGAAGATTTTCAGCCTGCTTGCAAACGTTGCCGACGTGAAGAGCCTCGTGATTCACCCGTACACCACCACGCACGCCGAGCTTTCTCCGGAAGAACTCGCTGCTGCCGAAATTACCCCGGCAACGATTCGCGTGTCTATCGGTACGGAACACTACGAAGACATTATCGCTGACCTCGAAAACGGCTTCGCAGCAATCTAAAGAAATAACGTGAAGTGTCCAGTTCCGACGGCGTTTTCACCATTAGGAAACGATCGTCGGACTGGATTCTTTTTTTTGTACCCGCCACCAAGGCGGTAACGGAGAGTATTACATGATTGACTTCGAATATTATAACCCGGCAAAGATTGTTTTTGGGGAACACAGTGAACAGAAACTGAAATCGCTTTTGGCCGGATACGGCGTGAAGTCGCTCCAGCTTGTTTACAGCGGCGATTTTATCAAGACGCTCGGCATCTACGACGTAATCAAGGATGCTGTTGCAGAACTTGGCATCCGTTTTTCCGAAAACGGGAATGTGGTTCCGAATCCTTCGATTGATACGGCGAAGGCATGGCAGTTGTCGCCGTCGCTTGGACAAAGTATTTGGCGCGATGGCTGCACGCGCAACGCGTAACGGCAAGGTCGGACACCACGTGCCGCTGGATGCCGCAGCAATCAAGGATATCTTGAAAATCGCGTTGTAATAAAAAACTTCAACAAAAAACAATAACAAAAACGGTGCTTACGCACCACACGGAGAGTATAAACAATGGCAAGAGTACATTTAAAACAACCGAATGAATTGACTGGCGAAGCAAAGGCGGCTTACGAAAAGTTGGATGCTGCTGGCAAGGTGACCAACATGAAGTTGGTAATGCTCCAGGATTACGGTATCTACAAGGCTTTCATGGGCTGGTACGATGCTTGGGAAAGTCTCGAAAAGACGGTGGGTCTGCGTGCTGCAACGATTTTTGCACACTCGGTTTCTACGACGAACGGCTGCCTTCTTTGCTCGCTGTTCTTCATTAGCGACCTGAAGGCTCTGGGTCTTGATCCGAACAACTTCGAAACTTCGGAAAACGAGAAGCTTTTGCAGCAGCTGGGCCAGCAGATCGTGAAGGATCCGACTAAGGTTCCGGACGAACTTTTCGAAGGCCTCCGCAAGTTCTATACCGACGAACAGATCATCATTATCGTGGGCTTTGGCGCCCAGATGCAGGCGACGAACAACTTCAATTCTGTCTTGGGCGTCGACGTCGACAAGCGTCTGTTGCCCTTGAAGGAATTGTTCAAGCCGGCAACTTGGAGAGAAAATATCAAGTAATTTGTACTCTCCGTACAACCTGGCGCTCCTGGAAATATTCGAAGTCCATTTTCAGGGGCGTCTTTTTTTTGAACCTTTTCACAGAGACAGAATGAATTTTGTACTGACGATTTCAGGATTCCTGATTGCTTTCTTGGTGAACTTACTTTTTCCGCAGGTAGCCGAGAATGTGCGAATCAAGGAGTATGTTTTTGGCGGGTTTACGGTTGACGACAATTTGGCGTACCGTTTGGTTTTGCTCGCCATTATTGCCTATTACGCTGTTTACGCGGTAGTGCTGTTTGTCCACAAGGCGAGAGCCGATAAGGTGACTAAATTTTTTGCGGGCGCGAAGTTTCGTTTTGCAGTTGGCTTGGCGCTTGCCGCATGGGATATTCTTGGAACCAAGTTGCTGTTTTTACCGCAGCCATTCTTTCCAGGGCCTGCGATTATTATGGACGCCTTTATTGGCGATACCAAATTCATTTGGCAGAATACGCTTTATTCGCTGCGCCTTTTCGTGGCCGGATTTTCGGTGGGCGTGGTGACGGGTGTGTTGACGGGGGTACTGATCGGTTGGTATCCGAAGGCTCGCTACTGGATTTTGCCGGTGCTCAACATTTGCGGCGTGATTCCGGCGGTGGCGTGGATGCCTTTTGCGCTGACGCTGTTCCCGACTTCGTTTGCGGCGGCGACTTTCTTGATTGCGATTTGCTCCTGGTTCCCGGTGGCGACCATGACGGCCGACGGGGTACAGGGTACGCCGAAGTCGTTGTTTGAACTTTCGCGCACTTTTGGCGCGGGGCAGCTGTACCAGATTTTCCATATTGCGATTCCCCATGCAATGCCGCAGATTTTTACGGGCATTATGACGGCGGCTGCGTTTGGCTTTACTACGCTCGTGATGGCCGAAATGATGGGGCAGCCGGGCGGTCTTGGCTACTACATTAACACTTCAAAAGTCTGGAGCGCTTATTACAAGGTGTTTGCGGCGATTGTCGTGATGGCTGTGCTGTTCTCGGCGATTTTGAAGGTGGTTGGCGTGGTGCAGCGTTATGTGCTTCGCTGGCAGAAAGGCGTTGTGCGATAGGAGGCTTTGATGACGGATATTTTAGATAAAGAAAAAATCTTGAAGATTCGCGATGTAAACCGATCCTTTATCGATGAACGCACGGGCGAACCGCGACAGATTTTGAAAGATATCAATCTTTCTGTTTTTGAGGGCGAATTCATTTCGATTCTGGGTGCATCGGGTTGCGGCAAGACGACGCTTTTGCGCTTGATTGCAGGACTCGATCCTGTTCAAGATGGCAAGATTATTCTTGATGGTGAACTGGTGCATGGGCCAGATTCCAAGCGTGGTTACGTGTTCCAGCAGGGTTGCCTTTTCCCGTGGCTCACGGTAGAAGATAACATCGCGATGGGTCTCAAGATTCGCGGCGTTTATAAACAGAATAAGGACAAGGTTCACGAATTTATTGAGAAAATCGGTCTTGGCGGATTCGAGAAGAATTTTCCGCACCAGATTAGTGGCGGTATGGCGCAGCGCGTGGCAATTGCGCGTGCGTTGATTAATGATCCTGAAATCTTGTTGCTTGATGAACCCATGGGGGCGCTGGATTCGTTTACCCGTGCTGACATCCAGAACTTGCTTTTGGAGCTTCGCAAGGAACGCAACACAACCATGATTCTGGTGACGCACGATATTGACGAAGCGCTTTATTTGTCTGATCGTATCGTGATTATGACGCCGCGTCCGGGGCGCATTAGCGAGGTGCTTGAAATTCGCGACAGCTTCCCGCGTGAAAGAGGCTCGGCGCAGTTCCTGGAAAAGCGTCGCAACATCTTGGAACGCTTTAATTTCGCGCGTTCTAATACTGCACCGGAATACATCATTTAATCAACAAGGAGTTATATATGAAACAGTACAAAATATTTGTTATTGCGAATCTGATTTTCGGCATTTTGCTGATTGTCCTTATCAAAATGATCCTGCCTGTTTGTCACCCGATGGGCGGTGGCGTAATGCGTTGCGGTACGTCAACAACGGTTGACGCCGTTTTGGGACTTGTCTTGTTGGTAATTGCCGTTTTGGCGGCAAGGTTCCTTAAGAAAAAGGCTCATGTCATTCTTTCTGTGTTATCGCTTGTAGTGGGTATTTTTGTTTCACTGGTACCAACAGTGATTGTGGGAACATGCCCGCACGCACATATGGCATGCCACGCAGTAACAGCCCCCGTGCTTGCCGTTTTTGGGGTGCTGATTGCGCTTTTTGCAACGCTGAATTTGATTTTCTTGAAATTGAGGAGGCGAAATGAACAAGACTGATTTTAATTTGATTATTGAAAATTACTTGCGAAACCCCTTTAGAAGTTTTGGGCTTTCGCTTTTGATTGCCTTGCTCGCCTCGGTGCTTTTGGTGGGCGGGCTTTTGTCGTTTTCGCTTTCGAAGGGCCTGAATCGCCTTTCGTCTCGCTTGGGTGCCGACGTCATCGTGATTCCCCAGGGGAGCGAAATCAACGACCAGACTGTACTTTTGCAGGGAGATTCCAAGTATGCCTATTTGCCGCAGGGCTCGCTGGAATTTATTCGTGGCCTTGACGGCATAGAAATTGCGACGCCGCAGTATTTTTTGACCACCTTGAATTCTAGCTGCTGCGAACAGAAAGTCATGATTATCGGTTTCGAGCCGGCTTCTGATTTTGTGATTCAGCCTTGGATTCACGAGGTCCTTACGGATAAACTCCCTAAGGGTGCTATCGTGGTGGGCAGTGAAATTAGCGTGGGCGAGAAAAGGACTGTCAGGTTCTTTGACCATGAATACCCTGTGGCGGCCACCCTTGAACCGGTCGGCAACAAGTTGGACCAGGCCGTTTTTGTAGATGTGGCGACACTTGCCGATATCCGCGAGGCGGCTAAGGCCAAGGGCGTGATTTTCTTGCATCAGGATGTCAAATCCGAAGGTTCGGATTCGCCGATTTACTCCAGCGTTTTAATTAAATTGCGCGCAGGGGCCGATATCGAGCGCCTTTCTCGAGAAATTCATACCCGCTTTGACGGCGTGCAGATTCGCACCCGCAAAGATTTGTTCTCGGGTCTTGAAAAGTCGGCGAACTTCTTGCAGATTGTGGTGTGGTCAATCGTGGCCCTTTTCTTGGTGATTGCGGTTGCCGCGATTGTGATTTCGTTTTCACTTTCGACTCACGAACGCAGGCGTGAATATGCGCTTTTGCGAATTGTGGGCTATGCCCGCAAACGTTTAAGGACTCTTGTGCTGGGCGAATCGCTGCTTGTGTCGGCGGTAGGAACGTACATTGGCTTGCTGCTTTCGAGCGTGGCGTTTTTCACTTTTAAAATTTGGATTGGCGAACATGTCGGGGTCCCATTTATTGTCCCTGCAACTGTCGAAATTGCAGGTGTTTATGCGGTTGTGATTTTGCTTTTGCATTCGGTGGGGCCGGTGGCGGTTTTCGGCGTGGCAAATAAGGTGAGCAATATTGATGCCTACGCCGCTTTGAGGGAGGTAGAACATTGATTTTAAACGTCTCTAATTTATATAAAACTTATACCCGCCGCGGCGAAGAATTTAATGCCGTCGAAGATGTTGAATTTTTTGCCTGGTCCGGCGATTTCTCGGTGATTTATGGTGAATCGGGAAGCGGAAAGAGTACGTTTCTTTCTCTGCTTTCGGGAATCAGTCGCCCTAGCAAGGGTTCCGTGATTTTTAATGGTGCCGATTTTGCGAATCTTTCGGATGACGCAATCTCAGCCGTTCGAAACGAGAAGATTGGCTACATTCCGCAAGAAGTCGTTTTTTTGCCGCAATTTAGCGTGCTTGAAAATATTTTCTTGCCGCGGGCGATTCGCGAGGGCAATAAGGTTGAGGTGAGGGATATTTCGGAATTGGTCGATATTGATATTCATTCAAAACTCGAAACTCTCGGCATTGCCCATTTGGTGAATGAAATGCCGGCAGAACTTTCGGGCGGTGAACTCAAGAGGGCCGCTATTGCGCGTGCCCTTGTTAACAATCCCGATATCGTGATTGCTGACGAACCGACCAGCAACCTTGACGAAACTAATGCCAAGATTGTCTTTGACCTTTTGGCGGAACTTGCGCAGTCGGGAACGTCGGTGCTCGTGGCGACCCATGATCCTCGCGGCTTTAAGTATGGCGACCGCATTTACACCATGCACAAGGGAAGACTCTTGCCGAACGGTGAATCTGATTACGGCGGATTATAAATAAATCAATATTAAGTGATGTTGCCCTCGACTCGGTCGGGGGCATTTTCGTTATAAAAATTTTTGATAATTCCACATAAAAACAAAGTATTAGAAAAACTGTAAGTCCCTTTCTATTTTTCGCATTGAAATTTATAAGGAGAGTGATTCACATGTCAATTAATGCATCAAAAAAATCAAGTAAAATTTCAACAGATGTTACAAATCCGGCAAATTGGAATTTCGGCACCAAGTGCCTGCAGGCGGGCTGGAAGCCGAAAGTGGGCGAACCTCGCGTGTTGCCGATTTTCCAGTCAACCACTTACAAGTACGAAGATGTTGACGAAGTAGAACGTCTTTTCTCGTTGAAACAATCGGGCAACAAGTACACGCGTACAGGTAACCCGACGGTAGCCGCTTTTGAAGCAAAAATTACCGAGTTGGAAGGCGGTGTGGGCGCTGTCGCAACAGCTTCGGGACAGTCGGCCGTATTGCTCGCAATTTCGAATTTGGTGAAGGCAGGCGATCACATTGTGGCTTCTAAGGCGGTGTATGGCGGAACCTACACGCTGCTTGATGTTCGACTTTCTAAGCTCGGTGTCGAAACGACTTTCATTGACCCGGAAGCGCCTATTGCAGAACTTCGTAAGGCGTTCCGCCCGAATACAAAATTGGTCTTTGGCGAAACGATTGGAAACCCGGCGCTTGGCGTTCTGGATTTCGAAAAGTTCTCGAAGCTTGCCAAGGAATTCGACGTGCCGTTCCTTGTGGACAACACCCTTGCAACACCGTTCTTGGTAAAGCCCTTGAAGCATGGGGCAAATGTCGTCATTCATTCTGCAACCAAGTACATTGACGGTCATGCCATCGCCTTGGGCGGTGTCGTGATTGATGGAGGCAATTACAACTGGAATAATGGAAAGTTCCCGGATCTTGTCAATCCCGATGCGCAGTACGCGAATACTTCTTACACTGAAAAATTCGGCCGCGCTGCCTACATTGTCAAAGCCCGCGCCCAATTTTTGCGCGATTTCGGTGCCGCACAGAGCCCTTTCAACGCGTTCCTTTTGAACTTGGGCCTTGAAACGCTCCATTTGCGTATGCCGCAGCACAGTTCTAATGCCTTGGCCTTGGCCGAATACCTTTCCAAACATCCGGCAGTAAACTGGGTCAACTATCCGGCGCTCAAATCTAGCCCGAATAACAAGCGCATTCGTAAGTATTTCGATTACCAGGGCGGAAGCGGCGTGCTGACCTTTGGCCTCAAGGGAGGCAAGGCTGCCATTCGCTCGTTCGTGAAGGCCTTGAAAGTTGCAGCTTTGGTGGTGCATGTGGGCGATGCCCGTACAAGTGTGCTGCACCCGGCAACAAGTACACATTCCCAGCTTTCGCCGAAGGACAGGCTTGCCGCAGGAATCCCTGACGACATGATTCGCGTGTCCGTCGGTATCGAAGATCCGCGCGACATTATCGCCGATTTCGAACAGGCCATTAAGGCAAGTAAACATTAAAACATTGTCAACTACAGGAGTTTATAAATGAAGTTAGTCCAAACATTTTTATCGTTCGCAGCCGCTTTTACTTTGGGATTTGCACTCATCGCCTGCGAAGAAGAAAAAACTGAAAAAACCGCCGCTACCAATGAACCCGCTTTTAAATACGGTTCTGTCGAAATTCCCGTTTCCGATGGAACCCTTTGCATTGCGCCGTTCTTTGTCGCCAAAGAAAAAGGCTTCTTCGCCAAGGAAGGTGTCGATGTGAAATTCGTGTCGGCGAATGCGGAAACCCGCAAAATCGGCCTCAACAACGGAACGTATCCGATTACGAACTCCGACTTCGCCTTTTTCCAGTCCGTCGAAAACGGCGTGAATATCAAGGTGGTCGAAGGATTCCACGTCGGATGCATTCATTTGCTCGTCAAGAAGGGCTCGCCGATTCGCTCCGCGCAGGATTTGAAGGGCAAAAAGATTGCCGTGAACGCCATTGGGGCAACCCCGCACCAGGCCGCAACACTTTGGCTTGAAGCAAACGGAGTCTCAGCCATAAACGATGTGCAGTTCTTGCCCTACGCCGATGGCAACTTGGCGCTCGAAGCCTTGGAACGCGGGCAGGTTGAAGCGGTTTCACTTTGGGACCCGCTGGGAAGCCTTGCCGCTGTTGACGGCCGCGCCGACGTATTGATGGATTTGGCGACTGACCCTGTTTTTGCAGGCCGCTATTGCTGCTTCTATTATGTTTCGGGCATCCTTCTGGAAAAGGAACCGGAAAAGATCAAGGCTCTCCTTCGCGCTCTCGAACAGGCGCACACCTGGATCAGCGAACACCCGGAAGAAACCGTGGAACTCATGCAGGCAGGCAAGCACTCCGCCATCGAAGACAAGGAGTTCGCAACCGCACTCATCAAGTCTTACGAATACCAGTCTCCTGAACAGAAAATCAAGAGTGGCCGCAACCTGAAAGCCGACTTGCACTACTTTGCAGACCTACTGCATAAAGTCGGATACTTGCAGCTGAATGCCGACGAATTCACCGAAAAAATCTATCGCGAAGTCGACTGGCATAAGTAATAATTTGTACTCCTAAATTCCTGTGCACTACTCTCCGCGCAGGTACCCCTCGGCAGCACACTGCCGGGGGTGTTTTTTTAGCTAAGGTCCCTGAGCTTGTCGAAGGGCCGAAGCGATGCCAAGGTGTCATTCTAAGCGAAGGCGTGAAACGCCGAAGTCGAAGAATCTAGGGCATTTTTATTCTGTGTACAAAAAAGGCTCGTCGTTTGACGAGCCTAAATCTTTTTGCTAGAGAGAATTCGCTTATGCTTTGGCGAGTTTCTTCAAAGTTGCAGCCTTGTCCGTCTTTTCCCAAGTGAAGCGAGCGCCGGTGCGGCCGAAGTGGCCAAGCGCTGCGGTAGCTTGGTAGCCGGGCTTCTTCAAATCGAGCATCTTCACGATGCCTGCCGGAGAAAGGTCGAAGACTTTCTTCACGATTTCTTCAATCTTGCGGTCATCAATCTTGCCGGTCTTGAACGTATTCACCAGCACAGACACCGGCTTGGAATAACCGATGGCGTAAGCGAGCTGTACTTCGCAACGGTCTGCAAGGCCTGCGGCGACAATATTCTTTGCCACATAGCGTGCGGCGTAAGCAGCGCTGCGGTCAACCTTGCTCGGGTCCTTGCCGCTGAATGCACCACCACCGTGACGGCCCATGCCGCCGTAGGTGTCCACGATAATCTTACGACCGGTCAGGCCGCAGTCACCGTGCGGGCCACCAATCACGAACTTGCCCGTCGGATTGATGAGGAAGCGAGTTTTCTTGTCCAAAAGCTTTGCCGGAATCACCTTCTTGATAAGCTTTTCGATGATTTCCTTTTCGATGGTAGAATGCTTGAGTTCCTTGCCGTTCACGAATTCGTCGTGCTGGGTGCTGACCACCACGGTATCGACGCGCACGGGCTTATCGTTTTCGTCGTATTCGACAGTTACCTGAGATTTTGCATCGGGGCGGAGCCACTTGATTTTGCCGGATTCGCGGAGGTTCTGGATTTCTTCCATGAGCTTATGCGCAAGGCTAATCGGAAGCGGCATCAGTTCCTTGGTTTCGTTCACGGCGTAACCGAACATCATGCCTTGATCGCCTGCGCCCTGCTTGTCATCTTCCTTGCCTTCGGCAGCCTTGGCGTCAACACCCTGAGCGATATCGGGAGACTGCTTGTCCACTGCAACGAGCACGGCACAACCCTTGTAGTCGAACTGCAAATCCGGGTTCACGTAACCGATATTCTTGATGGTATTGCGGGCGACTTCCTGGAAGTCGACAACGGCCTTGGTGGTGATTTCGCCGGAAATGACGACGAGACCGGTGTTGGCGAGCGTTTCGCAAGCCACGCGGCTGTTCGGGTCTTGGGCGAGGCAGGCGTCGAGAATTGCATCCGAGATCTGGTCGCAAACTTTGTCGGGGTGTCCCTTGGACACGGATTCAGAAGTAAAGAGATAATGTGCCATTGTGTTAGGCTCCTTTTGTTAACAGCACCGAAAAGAACGTCGCATTTTTGAGCATTCCCAAGCGCTGAAAAAACGTGGTTTGAATTTCTATGCATAAATCTACATAAATGCATAAACCTTGTCAAGGAAAAACGGGGTTTTTACTTATACAAAAAATTGATAGCAAGTGCTAAAAATTTTGTATTGGACGCGGCTATAGTCCACATCTATATTTGCACTCAAAAAAAGTGAGGCAACCTATAAATGAGTATTTTAGTTGATGTTAAAAAGTATCTGGCTTTAGAAGAAGCACCGAAACAGGTTCAAGATTACCTTTCCGTGGGTGTAACGGATCACGCCTATTTGCCAAAGACCGAAGATATTACTAGCGATTGGGTGGCCTACATCGCGGCACCTGCATTCAAGCTGATCCGCGAGAACCTGCGGCACGATGTGGAAGCGTTCGCTTCAATCGGAACGGGTTCCGGCATCGATGTCTTGACGGGCATTGAACTTTTGGGTGCCAAGCGCGTAGGTTTTACCGACTTGCTGGAAAGCGTGGTGGACGCCGCCGCCGAAAATATCAAGAAAAATTTGAAGAATGCAGATTCAATTGAATTGGAATTCGGTGCAGGCGACTTGTTACAGCCTCTTCAAAACGGCAAGCGCCGTTACGATGTGATTTACGAAAACCTGCCCAATGTTCCGCTAACAGATAACACCAAGATTGAAGACAAACGAAATAGCGGCCATTACCTGGAAAAGCGCGTCGAAGTGATTCCGGAATTCGTGCATGAACAGATGCTGGATTTGCATTATCTGGCGCTTAAGCAGGCTCGCGATTACTTGGCTGAGAAGGGTGCCGTTTATTCAACACTCGGTGGCCGCGTGCCGCTCAGTGCGTTTATCAAGCTCGGCGAATTGGCGGGCCTTTCTTCTGAAATCTTCACGTATTCCTGGAAGGTGCAGGCGGAACCCGAAGACGTGATTTCGGGTTATGCCGCACAAGAAAAGGCGGGGCTCGGGCCGTTCCGATTCTACCGCGCAAGCGACTTGCAAAAAGCATTCGCCGATATTTCGGTGAAGGAATCCGGCAAGAACGCTTTCGAAATCGAAAAGTCGCTGGAATCTTCGAAGCTTACTGCTAAAGAAGCTTACGAAGCATTCCTAAAGGGCGAAGTGATCGGCCATACGGTTGCCGTACTGAAATCAAGCTTGAAGTAAAACGAGTGTATTTTGATGCAAGATTTTATCGCCCGTTTAATTGAAGAATCGAAGCGATTTCTGAATGAACGCGCCCAAATTGACGATGATATCGGTCAAGAGGCAGCCAAGTTTGTAGCGCGTGAAATCCCTGCCCCGAGTGGGACTTTCGAAAAAAGCGATTCTCCGTTGATTCGCTGGATTGAAGACTCCGCAAAACATGGAAGTTCAGAGACTGCAAATTTGCTGAAAGCGCTAAAGCCCGCACTCCCTTTTTTGCCGTGGAAATACAATTACGAGCCTCGCGCCGATATGCCTGATTTAGGAAACCGTATGGGCTGGGGAGAAATCCTCGGGCCCGAAGCGCCGTATCACGACGAGCATTTTTGTTTCGGGTTTACGCTTCTCGGAAAGAATACTTTGTATCCGGCGCATTACCACCCTGCAACGGAACTTTATGTGGTGCTTTCGGGCCTTGCCGTTTGGACATTAGACGGCGTTTCAAAAGTCCGCGGTCCCGGAGAATTTATTCTGCACCCGTCGAACCATGTACATTCAATGCAAACAAGGGATGAGCCTCTACTCGCTCTTTACACATGGAGCGGCGAAGATGTCGTGACGCTCTCGAAGTACGTGTAATAGAGACATTAAACCTTTTTAGTTGCACAGGCTCGCGAGTATCTGCACTGCTTTTTGCATGCCCGCTTTATCTACCGACGAGTAGTTCACGACAAACTTGTGCTGCGATGGCTTTGCCTCAAAATAATACTCCGAAAGAGCGCGGATGTTTACCCCACGGAATCGGGCGCGGTTGCAGAATTCTATATCAGAACATTTTGTGTTCACTTCCAAGATAAAGTGGAGACCGGCATCTTCTTCGTAAATTCGGGCGGCATTCGAAAGCTTGCTTTTGCGGATCGCCGACAGAAGCATGTCGCGCTTGGCACGGTACAGGTTGCGCATGCGGTTGATGTGCGTCTCGTAGTAACCGAGATCGATGAATTTTGCCATCACATACTGGTCAAGGTTCGAAACCGTACACGAATAGAACGAAAGCTTATTATGGAATTTCTCGGCAAGATGCGAAGGGAGCACCATATAACTGAGGCGAATCGCAGAAGTCATCGTTTTGGAAAAGGTGTTCAGGTAAATCACCTTCTCGGTGACATCGATATTCTGTAGTGCTGGAATAGGTTTTCCGGCCATGCGAAATTCGCTGTCATAGTCATCTTCAACGATGTAGCGATTGGGAGATTCGGCAGCCCAACTGAGCAGACGATAGCGTTCGCCGACGGGCATCACCATCCCTGTCGGAAAATGGTGCGCTGGGGAAATATGCACGACATCGACGTCTGATTTCTTGACAGAATCTACGAAGCTTTCCGCCGCAATGGGAATGTGACTCACCTTGACACCGTATTGGCTATACAGTTTTGATATTTTACTCCATCCCGGGTCTTCTACGCCATAGCACTTGTCAAATCCGAGCAATTGTACTAGCAAGCCATAAAGGTAATCAGTTCCGGCACCAATGACAATCTGTTCTGGCGACACCTGGATATTTCTGAATTCGCGGAGCATGCGGGCAATGGCTCGGCGAAGTTCTAGCGCGCCCATTCCCGGAGAAACTTGCAACAAATCATTTTGCCTTTCGCAAAGGACCTCCCGAGTGATTTTTGCCCATGTGGTAAAGGGAAACGCCTCGATGTCGGCGCCGTTGCTTGCGAAATCGGCAATGTATTTCGGGTTGATATGTTCTGACTCGTCGGTGAGTTCTGCGCGGAGCCTGCGGGTACGCGGCATCTTGCGTTTGCGTTGAGCACAAGGTGAAGCCTTTTTTAGGGAGCGAGTAAATGTAGCCTTCGGCGAGGAGCTGGGCGTAAGCGTTTTCAACCGTCACGACGCTAATGCCGAGATTCTGCGCGAGGTTGCGTTTGGAAGGGAGCTGTTCTTCGGCAAGGACGTTTCCGCTTACGATATCTTTTTTGATGCATTGGTACAGGTAATGGTAGAGGCTGTTTGCTCCCGCTTTGGACATATCGTAAGTGAACATGAAACTGACCTTATTAGTATTGCTAATCTGATATTTAACTGACCTTATAAAAATAGTAAAAAACTGAATATTGTGCAGGTCAAGCGAATGTTTTAAATTACAGCCTGAAATTAAACCATTCCACAACCAAGGAGATTTACATGTCTGACCAGAATCGTTACGAACTCAATAAGAATCTTGCCCAGATGCTCAAAGGCGGCGTGATTATGGATGTGACAACCCCTGAACAGGCCAAAATCGCCGAAGCCGCAGGTGCCGCCGCCGTGATGGCATTGGAACGCATCCCTGCCGATATCCGTGCCGCGGGCGGTGTTTCGCGCATGAGCGACCCCAAGATGATCAAAGGCATTCAGGATGCCGTCTCAATCCCAGTGATGGCAAAATGCCGTATCGGGCACTTTGCCGAAGCGCAGATTTTGCAGGCTATCGAGATTGACTACATTGACGAAAGCGAAGTGCTTTCTCCTGCCGACGATATTTTCCACATCAACAAGCGCGAATTCAACGTGCCGTTTGTCTGCGGCGCGAAGGACTTAGGCGAAGCGCTGCGCCGAATCGAAGAAGGCGCATCGATGATCCGTACCAAGGGGGAACCGGGTACGGGCGACATCGTCCAGGCCGTACGACACATGCGCCTGATGAACCAGGAAATCGCTCGCATTTCGAGCATGCGCGAAGACGAACTCTTTAACCGTGCCAAGGAACTCCAGGTGTCGTACGACCTGGTGCGCTTCGTTCACGACAACAAGAAACTCCCTGTGGTGAACTTCGCTGCCGGTGGTGTTGCCACCCCCGCCGATGCCGCCCTCATGATGCAGCTCGGTGCCGAAGGTGTTTTCGTAGGTTCTGGAATCTTCAAGTCGGGCAACCCAGCCAAGCGTGCCGCCGCCATCGTACAGGCCGTCACCAACTATACCGATGCAAAGCTCATCGCCAAGCTTTCTGAAGACTTGGGCGAAGCCATGGTCGGTATCAATGAACAGGAAATCGCGCTGCTGATGGCCGAAAGGGGGAAGTAATGGGAATTAACAAACCGCAAATTGGCGTACTCGCGGTGCAGGGGGCGTTCATTGAACATGAACGTATCCTCAAATCGCTCGGTGCCGAAGCATTTGAAATTAGGCAGTTGCGCGACCTTGACCGCCATTTGGATGGCCTCGTACTCCCCGGTGGCGAAAGTACCGTGCAAGGGAAGCTGCTCCACGATTTGGGGCTTTTCGAGCCTCTTCGAAAAAAGATTGTCGAAGGCCTGCCTGTGCTTGCAACATGTGCCGGCGCAATCCTCCTTGCCGAAAAAATTGCAGGCGAAAACAAGGCGCATTTCGCGACACTCCCCGCCATTATTCGCAGGAATGCTTACGGAAGGCAGCTCGGCAGCTTCTTTACGGAAAACGAAGTCGCGCACGTCGGAAAGGTCCCGCAGACCTTTATTCGCGCGCCCTTCTTTGAATCGATCGGCGAAGGCGTCGAAGTCCTTTCGCGTACGGCAAGTTCGAATACTGCAGATGCTCCCGAGCAAATCGTTGCCGTTCGCTACAAGAACCAGATTGCACTTTCGTTTCACCCGGAACTCAATAGCGACACGAGCATTCACCAGTATTTTTTGAAGTTAGTGGGATGATTCACTTTCCACTTGCCAGGTAAAGCCTGCCGCCTCGATGGTGCGGAAGGTCTCTTCGAGACTCTGGCCACCTTCGGTGAGGTAGCCTGACGCAAAAATAGAGTCGGCTACCTTGAAGAGCGTCTTCTTCAGGTTGTGATTGATGCGGTTGACAACTGATACGCCTGTTCAATCAAGTTCGGTAACGAATCTGCGTTCGCGTTCAAAATATCGAGAGCGGCTTGTCTGTTTATCATAACGGGGCCTTAAATAAAATACGTCAGGTCGGACTTTTCGGTGGAGCCGAGCATCGTCGCGACTCCGCCGAGTTCCACGCCGTCAATCAACTCTTCCGCAGCGATGCCCATGAGTTCCATCGATATCTGGCACGCGACAAACTTCACGCCCTTCTGCCTTGCGCTTTCAATCAGTTCTTCTAGCGAAGAAACACCGTTCTACTTCATGACGCGCACTTTTTCGGGCCTGCGCAAAATGCTTACACCCCAGAAGGTAAAGAACATCGTGACCGGGCGATAGGCCCTTAGCATCAACAAAGTGAACTTTTGGGATGGCGCCAAGCCCGCCTTCCACATTGTACACATCGTAATCGCGATCGGCAAGAATTTTTTTGACTTCGGACATTTTGTCGTGTAGAAAAGCGTTTAGCGGTGGTGACTCACAGAGTTAAAAGTGTGACAAGCAAAAATACAAATTGCACCTAAGCGGCGCAATATTTCGGGATATACAATTTTTTTATAGCTTTTCAATCAAATCAGTCAACTAAATCGTTCTGGCAGCACGTTCGCGATTTCGTACAGATACTTTTCTTCTACTTCGCGGCGGTTCTCGCCCTTTTTAATGTGGCAAACCGGCATCGAAATCACAATGCGG
>CADBLC010000016.1:0-4387 GCA_902795385.1 Fibrobacter succinogenes
CTCCAAGGTCACGACTGCCGAAGTGAACGTTACCTTCAAGATGAAGGACCTCCGCGGTGGCGAGAAGAAGGCCGAAGCGAAGAAGGACGAGCCGAAGGACGAACCGAAGGAAGACAAGCCTGCCAAGGGCAAGAAGAAAGGCAAGAAGCGCCGCTAACTTCGAATAAACGTCGCATAGCGTCGTTCTCGGACCTCGCTATGCTCGTTTATTCTTGTTAATCAGATTCTAAAATTTATTTTCAAGAATTTAAAAGTCCCCGCTCCGGCGGGGACTTTTCTCTATTAACTTTTATCAAGTAACTAATAACTAGTAACTAGCCCGAAGGGCGCACTACTTTTTCTTCTTCTTGGTTTCGAGCCATTCGTCGAAGGTGATGCTGCGGTCGAGTACGCCGTCCGGAGTGAGTTCCAAGACGCGGTTTGCGACCGTCTGCACGAATTCGTGGTCCTGCGAGCAGAAGATGATGGGGCCCTGGAAGGCGGTGAGGCCGTTGTTGAGGGCGGTGATGGCTTCCAAGTCGAGGTGGGCCGTCGGTTCGTCGAGCAAGAGGCAGTTCGCGTTACTGAGCATCATGCGGCTAAGCATGCAGCGCACCTTTTCGCCACCGCTGAGCACGTTCGCGCTCTTGAGAGCTTCTTCGCCGGTGAAGAGCATGCGGCCGAGGAACCCGCGGATGAACGTTTCGTCCTGTTCCTTGCTGTACTGGCGCAGCCAATCCACGAGGGAGAGGTCGGTATTGAAATAGGCGTCGTTGTTCTTGGGGAAGTAGCTGTAGCTGATAGTGTTGCCCCACTTGAGCACGCCTTCGGGAGCCTTGGTTTCTTCGGCGATGAGCTGGAAGAAGGCCGTCTTGAGCGTATCGTATTCGCCGACGAGTGCGACCTTGTCGCCGCTGTTCAGGCTAAAGTCGAGTCCCTTGCAGACGATGCCGTCGCCACCGTCGATGGTTGCGTTCTTGACTTCGAGCACAATCTTGCCCGGCTCGCGGTCCATCTTGAAGTTGACCCACGGGAACTTGCGGCTCGATGCAGGCATTTCTTCGACGGTCATCTTGTCGAGGAGCTTCTTGCGGCTGGTGGCCTGCTTGGCCTTGGCGGCGTTAGAGGCGAAGCGGCGGATGAACGCCTTCAATTCTTCAATCTTTTCTTCGGCGCGGCGGTTCTGGTCCTTTCTCTGCTTCTGGGCCAATTGGCTAGCTGCGTACCAGAATTCGTAGTTACCGCCGTAGATGTTAATCTTGCCGTAGTCTATATCGCAGGTGTGCGTGCAGACCGCGTTGAGGAAGTGACGGTCGTGGCTCACCACGATGACGATATTCTCGAAGCGTTCGAGGTAGTCTTCGAGCCAGCCGACGGTTTCCAAATCCAAGTGGTTCGTCGGTTCGTCGAGCAAAAGGATGTCGGGGTTGCCGAACAGGGCCTGGGCGAGGAGAACGCGGATTTTCTGGCCGCCGTCGAGGTCCGCCATGAGGCTGTAGTGGAATTCTTCGGGGATGCCGAGGCCCTTGAGGAGCACCGCGGCGTTTGAATCGGCTTCGTAGCCGCCGATTTCGCCGAAGCGGGTCTCGATTTCCATGGCCTGCATGCCCTGTTCTTCCGTCATTTCGGGCAGCGCGTAGAGTTCGTCACGCTTCTTGCCGAGCTCGTAGAGTTCGGGGTAACCCATCATCACGGTCTCTAGGACGGTGTTCTGTTCGTAGGCGAAGTGGTCCTGCTTCAGGACGGCGATACGTTCGCCCGGGTCCTTGGTGACTTCACCGGTGTTGGGCTCGAGTTCGCCCGAAAGGATCTTGAGGAAGGTTGACTTTCCGGCGCCGTTCGCGCCGATGACTCCGTAGCAGTTGCCGCGCTTGAACGAGAGGTTCACTTCCTTGAAGAGAACGCGGCTACCGTATTGAAGACTGACATTTGAGACGTTGAGCATTTAGTTAATTGATGATTGATGATGGATGATTGATGATTAATTGTTGTTAGGAAGAATTTTTGATGTTTTGATTATTTTCGTAATAATCTTGATAATAGATTCATTTTCCTCGTAGATTTCTTTGAATAGTTTTTCTTTAAGGAATGATGTTTCCTTAAGTAATTCTAGCCAATATTCTGTTTCTGAAGCTTCCTTTAAGGCTATGGACATTTTCGAAATGAAATCGGCTTTACTCTGTGCTTGTGTTGCTTCTTTTACATTTGCACCGATACTTGTTCCGCTTCTAAGAACTTGCTTGGATAGAACGTACTCTTTTCTCTCATTGGACAAATAAAGATAAAGATGGATAATTTGGATGGCGAAGGCTTTTGTTTTTTCGGCAATTAAATTGTCTTTCTTCATAAAGCTTTTCCACCAGAATACAAATTATCCATTATCATTTATCCATTATCAATTGTTATTTGCTTTCTCCAACTCGCGGGCGTTGATAATCAACATCTGCAGGCGGTTCTCGATGTTCGCGAAACTCGTATCCGGATCGTAGTCGAGACTTAAGATCTGGACGTGCGGGCAACGTTCCTTCACCGCCTTGGTGAGGCCGCGGCCGCTGATGTGGTTCGCGAGGCAGGCGAACGGCTGCAAGATGATGAAGCTGTTCACGCCGTGCTTCGAGTTGTAAAGGATTTCGCCCGGGATGAGCCAGCCTTCGCCGGTGTTGTACGTCGGGTCGATGATGTCGGAGACGTAGTCCTTGAGTTCCACGCAGTCGGCGTGGTGTTCGTAGAGCTTGAAGTTCTGCATCACCTTCTGCACGCATCCGGACGCATGGGTGTACGCCTTGGCGGTAATCCCGCCTTCGACGCGGTCCATGATGGGGTTCGCGGAGAAACCGCGCTTGATCTTCTCGGCGCGCACGACCTCGTCGACGCGGAAGAAGTCGAGCATGCCCGGCAGGTAGACTTCCATGCCGTTGTCCATCAGGTACTTTTCCACGAAGCCGTTGGCGCTCGGGTGGTAGTTCATCAGGATTTCGCCGAGCACGGCCACGCGCGGCTTGCGGATGCCCTTCTTGCGGTCTTCGGTAATTTCGACGGTATTGAACGCATCCACGCAGGCGCCGAACATGTCGAGCACCTTCTTGGGCATGCGGAGCTCGGTTTTCTTGAGCTGGGCGGCCATGCTCATCAGGAGCGGCATCCAGTGGTCGTATACCTTCTGCGTATCGCCCTTGTTGACTTCGTAGGGGAGGAGCGCACGGTACATGATTTCGATGGCGTCCATGAACACGATGCCCCACAGCATGTGGAGGCGGAAGTCGAGACCGAGGCTGAAGCCCGGGTGGATTCCCTTGTAGTCGGTTCCCGTCGTGATGATGGAAACGTCCTTGAATCCGGCCTCGTCGAGAGCCTTGCGGGCAAGCACCGGGTACTGCACGGCACGGCAGTTCTCGCAGTTCTTGGCTAGGCACATCGAGACTTCGGTCTGCTTGATTTCGGGGTGGTTCACGAGCCACTTGAGGCATTCGCCGATGTTCACCTGGCAGGGGAAGCAGATGTCGTTGTGCACAAACTTTTTGCCGAGTTCGATGGCTTCCTTGTCGGCCACGGGCAGGTATTCCGCCATGAATCCCTTCGCCTTGATGTATTCGCTCGCGAGCACGGAGAATGCGGGCGAGAGGTTCGGCGTGAGAATCTTGCGGCGCGTCTTGTCGGATTCGACGAACGGCGTGTGGTACAGCGGTTCCTTGCTTTCGGGTTTGTCGGGGAGGTTCGCCGCACGGCGGGCCTTCACGGTCTCGATGAAGCTCTTGATGCGGATACCCACGGGGCCGCGGGCGTCGCCTTCGTCGAGCTTGAGCATGAGCATTTCCTTGTTGGAATCGTTGTGCATCATGCGCATCATTTCGTCGGTCAAGATGGAGTCGTGACCGCAGCCGAAGCTCACGATCTGGGCAAGTTCGATGTTCGGGTCGCGCGAGGCGATCATCGTCGCACCGATCATGCGCAGGTGGAACGTATTCTTGATTTCTACGCGGGTATGTGCCGGCACGTCTTGGTCAAAGACTCCCGGAAGCGACTCGGTGGTAAGTACCGGGATGCCCATCGCGGTAAAGTGGCTCGCGATGTTGTGGTTGATGAGCATGTCCGCATGGTACGGACGGCCCGCGATGACGACTGCAAAGCTGTTCTTGGCGCGGACGTCGTCGAGAATCTTCTGGCCTTCATCAAGAAGCGTGGTGCGGTAGCAGTTGAGAGCCTTTTCGCCTTCGTCTACGGCCTTGTTCAAAAGCTTCTTGTCGAGTTTCCAGTTCTCGTGGAACCAGTCGACGGTCTGGCTGCGGCGGAGTTTCGCGTTGAACCAGTGGAAAATGGGCTGGTCCATGGGAACGCCGTAGTTCTTTTCGGGTTCGTCGGTGTTCTTGCAAACGTTCGGGTAGGCCTGCACCACGGGGCACACGGAGGT
>CADBLC010000016.1:4414-17036 GCA_902795385.1 Fibrobacter succinogenes
GTGTCGCTGGGCACGCTGTGGAGGCCCGCTTCGAACATCTTGTAGTCGCTCTGGCGGCTCACCACGACGGTGTAGCCGAGGCTCGTGAAGAACGCCTTCCAGTAGGGGAGGGACGCCCAGAATTCGAGCACGCGCGGGATACCGATGGTCTTGCCGTTGTTCGGGGCGAGCTTGGCCGGGGCGTAGTCCTTCACCAACAGCTGGTTCGTGCGCTTGATCATGTCGGGCACGGACTGCATCTTCTTGTTGATTTCGGCGATGAGGGCCTTCGTCTTCGGGTCGTTCGGGTCGGCGGTGACTTCGCCGCGTTCGCAGCGGTTGCCGGTCACAAAGCTCTGGCCGTCGCTGAACGTGACGATGGTACGCGAGCAGTGGTTGGTGCAGTACTGGCAAAGCTGACCCGGCTGGTTGTGCCAGCTGAAGGTGCGCATGGCCTCGAGGCCTATAAAGCTCGACTTGAGGTCCGGATTTTCCTTGCGTTTCTCTTCCATGAACTTGCGGGTGAGGAGCGCAATACCGATAGCGCCCATTTCGCCCGGGCGTTCGGGACGGATGGGCTTGAGGCCCGTGTACTGCTCGAAGGCGCGGAGCACCGCGTTGTTCTTGAACGTACCGCCCTGCACCACGACCTTTTTGCCGAGGGTGTTCAGGTTGCGGATACGGATGACCTTCGTAAACACGTTGTTGATGATGGAGCGGCAGATACCCGCGATGATGTCTTCGGGCTGCTTGCCGTCGCGCTGTTCCGTGATGATGGAACTGTTCATGAACACGGTGCAGCGGCTTCCGAGCTGAGAGGGGCTCTTTGCATTGAAAGCCATCTCGGCAATCTTTTCCATCGGGATGCCGAGGCTTCGGGCGTAGGTCTCGATGAAGGAGCCGCAACCCGAGGAGCACGCCTCGTTCAAGATGATGCCGGTAACGACGCCGTCTTGCACGGAAATGGCCTTCATGTCCTGGCCGCCGATGTCGAGGATGAAGCTTACGTCGGGGCAGAGGCGCTGGGCGGCGTTCGCATGCGCGACCGTTTCCACGGTATGGTAGTCGGCATGCACGGCCTTGGCAAAGAGCTGTTCGCCGTAACCGGTGGTACCCACGCCCAAAATGTTGAGCTTGCAGCCGTATTCCTCGTAGCGGTCGGCGAGTTCGTTCATGGCGCGCTTCAGCACGGCGAGCGGTTCGCCGTCGTTACTCGCGTAGAACCCGTCAATCACGTTGTCCTGCTCGTCCAGGAGCACGAACTTCGTGGTGGTGGAACCCGCGTCGATACCGAGGTAGGCGTTGATGGTCGAACCCGAAGCCGGCTGCGGGTAATGGTTGTCGGCCATCTTGTGTTCCTCGAGGAACATCTTGTATTCGGCGTCGTTCTTGAAGAACAGGTCGGCGGCAGCCTTGGCCTTGTTCTCGGCCTGGCGGATTTCGTTGAAGTGTACGAGCGCGTCGAGCGAGCCTTCCATGCGGTACTGGCATTCCTGACCCGCGAACATGGAGCCCAGCGAGAGGGCCGCACCCATGGCCACGAGCACTTCGGAGTGTTCCGGCACAATCGCCTGTTCGTCGCTGATGCCCAGGCGTTCCTTGAACGCGCGCACGAGCGTCGGGTTAAACGTAAGGGGGCCACCCTCGAAAATCACGGGCGGCTTGATTTCCATGCCCTGGGCGAGACCACCGATGGTCTGCTTGGCGATGGCGTGGAAGCTGGAAAGGGCGATGTCTTCTTTGGCGACACCGTTGTTGAGCATCGGCTGGATGTCGGTCTTGGCGAACACGCCGCAACGGCCCGAAATCTCGTAGACCTTCTGGCCGCGTTTGGCAAAGCCTTCGAAGGCTTCCGTCTTGATGCGCAGGAGCTCGGCCACCTGGTCGATAAAAGCGCCCGTTCCGCCGGCGCAGACTCCGTTCATGCGCATGTCGGAGGCAATGAGCTTACCGGTAGTCTTGTCCTTTTCGAAAAATACGACTTTCGCGTCTTGGCCGCCGAGTTCGATGGCCACCCTGGATTCGGGGTAGGTGGCACGCACGGCGAGGGCGTTGGCCACGACTTCTTGCACAAAGAAGGCATGGGTGGCTTCGGCAAAGGGCTGGCCGCCGCTTCCGCAGAAGGCAACCCTGAAATTCTTGTCCGGGAACAGCCCGTGGGCCTCCCTCAGTACCTCATGGACCTTTTTCGCCTGCATGGCGTTGTGGCGCTGGTACGTATAATGTAAAAGCTTGGAGGTCTCTGGATCGACAACAGCAATCTTGACGGTGGTGGAACCAACGTCCACGCCGACCCATAAATCGTTCTTGGATATGCTCATAGTGGGCGTAAAGATAGAAAATTAGTACCATTTTAATGGTGTTTTTGGCCCAGAAAGCCGACGAGTTGCACGTTTTTCACGATTATTGCCATTACTAACGGCTTGTAATTTCCGAGTGTGTAAAAAATTTTCGGCTTAAAAAGCGAAATTTGCCTTAATTCTTCTGTAAAATTGTAATGTGTATAAAAATATTTTCGTTTGGAGCGTCTTTTTTTATCTATTTTTGAAGTATGAATATTGGAAAAGTAATCCTCGTGGGGTTTTGTGTTTGGGGGATTACGGGCGGCCTTGTCGCCTGTTCTGGTGATTCTACTAACAACGCGGCCGAAGAGCCCGAAGTCGGGGGTTTGCCTCCCGGCCTTCCGGATTCCGTCCTGGTTGTTACGCCCGATGGCGGAACAGTCTTGGTCCCGAGTGACCAGCTCAAGGAGGGGGACGTCATCCTCTATTCGAGTTCTTCGATGGTCGTGGGCAACCTGAGTTCTGCGTCGGTGCCGCTTTCCAGTTCGGCAGTGAACGACAGTTACCAGGGTGACAAGGACAAGGGCGGCCACGACGGTCCTCTTGCCGGCGAAGATCCGGACCAGGTCATTGTCGACGAGCCCCTTTCCCGCGTGGATGGCTTCCCGGTCATCTTTTCCGAGGTGTCCCCGGCGAACGCGAGCCTCAAGGACAACGACGGCAACGACCCGGCATGGGTTGAACTTTACAACACGAGCGACGCCCCGGTCGACTTGAAGGGCGTGGGCCTCACGAACGATGCCCGCATGCCCCGCCGCTGGGTGTTCGGCAACGCGACGATTCCCGCGAAGTCCCACATGGTGGTGTTCCTGTCGGGCAAGAACTATCCCGACTACATCCCGCCTTCCGATTCGGTGAACATGACGAGCACCAACTGTAGTGCGCAGTCGAATTCCGGCGGTAACGTGGGCGGTATGGGTCAGTGGGGCGGTAATACGGGTGCAAGTTCGGGGCCGAATGTCGACAATCTCCCGGGCCAGTCCTCTATTTGCTTTAGCGAGAACGGAGGCATTTCGTTCGGTAGCGTGATGAAGGTCAGTGCTGGCGGCATGGGTTTCGGTGGCAGCGGCTCTACATCGTCGTTCATGGTGAATACGAATGGTGCGACCAACCTGACCAAGGCGGACCAGCTTGTGCTCCGCGGTACTATCGACAAGGGCCACAAGATTCGCTTGAGCCTTAACGGTACCGGCGGCGACTGGAGCAAGAATCTCCGTGGTTCTGGCGAAGAACGCGTGTTCTACGTGAGGCTCAAGGAAAATTCTTCCAAGCTGGGCAACGTCTCCGGTTCCACGTTCACTCTCGAGACCGAAGGTAGCGAGACGACGACCATCAAGATGACGTCGTACATCGCCCGTAACCGCGGCCACGAACCGCATACGACCTTCAAGGCGGAAGACGGCGGCCAGCTGTTCCTGACAAACGATCAGAATGCGATTCTCGATTCCGTGACCTACGACGACGTTCCCAACGGGACGACATGGTCCAAGAGCGAAGCCGGCTCATGGGGTATTTCGGACCCGACTCCGTACGGTAACACCCTTGGCGAAGTCTTTGCATCGCAGGTGCAGTCGGCTGAAACGTCCGTGCCGGCTTCCGGATTCTACAGCGGTTCGGTAAGCGTCACGCTCCCTGCGAATACGCGTTGCGAGCAGGGCGGTGCCGAGGCGACCCCGAACAGCGCGCTTGTGACGCAGACGCTCAACATCACTGCGAACACGGTGCTGCGTTGCCGTACCTACGGCGAGGGGATGTACCCGAGCGACGAGATTATCCGTACTTACGTGTTTGAACAGCAGCCGTCCCTGGCTACGCTTTTCGTGACGACGGACCCGCTTTCGATGTTCAGCCAGGACAGCGGCCTCTATATGACGGGCAATAACGCTGCGATGATGGACCCGAAGAAGGGCGCGAACTTCTGGAGCAACCGTGAACTTCCTGTATATGTCGAATTGTTCGAACCCGGTTCCCCGAAAACTCCCGCATTCGGCGTGATGGGCGACTACAAGATTACGGGCCAGTACAGCCGTGCGAAGGAGAAGAAGTCTTTTGCCATCACCATGCGTGAGGAATACGGCAACAAGCGTCTCAAGTACCAGCTGTTCCCGGACTATCCGGAACTCAAGAAGTTCAAGGCATTCTCTGTCAGAAACTTCGGTAACAACTGCGGCAACGACTATGTACGCGACCGCCTTGGAACCCAGATGACAGAAGGCTTGGGCGTTGATTACCAGCGTGGCCGTTACGTGGTGGTGTACTACAACGGACAGTACTACGGCCTGCACGACTTGCGCGAACGCAATAACGAATACTATTACGAAACCAAGTACGGTTACGATCCGGAGGATATCGACCTTCTCGCTACGACGTCGAGCGGGACCGACGAAGCTTCTGCCGGCTCGTCGGAAGACTACAAGGCCATGCTCAGCTGGCTGCAGAGCAATGAACTCACGAGCGATGCGAACTACCAGAAGATTGCCGACCAGGTGGACATCGACAACTACATGAACTACATGCAGGCGGAGATGTTCCTGAACAACGGCGACTGGCCGCACAACAACATGAAGAAGTGGCGTGTGGCTAGCCAGAAGGGCAAATGGAGATGGTTTATGTACGACGTGGACTTCGGTTTCGGCGTTTCGTACAACACCCAGAACGGCAACGTGTTCAGCTACGTGACCAACGCGAGCGGCACGAACGGCATGGGCGGTATGAATTTCGGTGACTGGGGTGGCGGCAACATGGGCGACTTCGGCGGCGGAAACTTCGGTGGCGGCCAGATGGGCGGTGGCCAAGTGGCCCCGGCTCCCGGTGACGGCTCCATTTCGGCACACACGATTCTCATGATTCGCTTGCTCGGCAACGAGGGCTTCAAGAAGGCCTTCATCAACCGCTACTGCGTGCTTTTGTCCATGAACTTCTCTGCCGAAAGGCTTTTGAAGCAAATCGATGCGCTCCAGTCTCAGGTGCAGTCCGAGATGAACCGCGATATCGAATTCTGGAAGTTCGAGGCGAACTCCTTCTCCTCGAATCTCGAGACAATCAAGAGCTTCGCGCAGACCCGCCAGCAGACCATCATGAACGAGATGAAGACATACTTCAACTTGGGTGAGACTGCCCAGGTAACGCTCTCCTCCCAGGGAAGCGGAACCATCAAGGTGCATGGCCTCGCGCTCGACCAGTCGAGCTTGGCGATCAATTTCTTCAAGGATGTGCCCGTGACGGTCACGGCCGAGCCCAAGTCCGGTGGCGTGTTCTCCGGCTGGAGCGACGGCAACGCGGAGGCTACGCGCACGTTCGTTCCTGGCCAGGTTACGACGCTTACGGCGACATTCAAGTAATTCAGGCTCGACAGAAAAAGTTATATTGCGGGGTAGTATGAACTACCTCGCTCTTGATTTTGGGGAACACCGCGTCGGAGTCGCTTTTGCGGACTCCGAGTTCCGCATGGCGTTTTCGCGCGAGACGATTGACCGCAACAAGACGGACCTCTTTACGCGGCTCGAGGAACTCGTGAAAATCAACAAGGTCGACGAGTTCGTGGTGGGCATGCCGTACCGCCCCGATGGCCGTACCGACGGGAAGAACGTGGTGGTGGAGGCCTTTGTGCGCGAACTTGCCGAACATTTCCCGGGAATGCCCATCCATACGCAGGATGAGGCCTACTCTAGCGTCCAGGCGCAAGAGAAAACGGCTCACTTCAGCAAGAAGAAAAAGCAGAAGAACAAGGGTGTGATAGACCAATTGGCCGCTGCCATTATACTACAGCGCTGGTTGGACGAGAGCGACTCGTAAATTCCCGAAAGCTAGCCGCGGCGCTTCTTTTTGAGCCCTTCCATGTAGTTCTTTAATTTTGCATGCTCGGCGGCCTGCATCATGGGCATGGCTTCCGCAAGGAATCTTTCTTGAAGGATATGCAATAAATCGATGTCGTTGGGTTTGACGGACAACAGGAGCATGAAAAGTTCGAAGCCGCCAGGGCATGATTTCCTGTTTTCCCACTTGTTGTAGGTCATTCTGGCAACGTTGATCATGTCGGCAAAACGTTCCTGCGTTGCCTGACCACGAAATTCACGCATGGTAGAGCTGAAAATCTTGATAAAGAGATTTCTGTACTTGTCAGTATCCTTTGACATTCTGATTGAATTTTTAAGAAAATACCGAACTGAGGCGTGATAACTAGTAGTATCAAAATTTGGCTTGATTTGTAAAGTTTTATAAACGTTTTTTGAAACTTTGTTGCCGTGTAACCCTTCCGTCCATTCCCTCGCTTTGCGATGGTGCGCGACTTTATTTTTCTATTTTTGAGTCGTTCAAAATTTCACGTGATAGAATCACAGGATTATTGATTATGGCAATGCAAGATATGAATGACCAGGTTCAAGCTCGCTTGGCGAAGCTTGACAAGTTCAAGGAAATGGGCATCGAGGCCTATCCGCACAAGTTCAACCGCACGCACGATTCCAAGGTTTTGAAAGAAAATAAGGACGCCCTGATGGCTAGCGGCGAAGAAATCGCCTTCGCCGGCCGCGTGGTTCGCTTTAACCGCAAGGGAAAGATGTGCTTTATGCACCTGAAGGACCGCTATGGCCGCCTCCAGGTAGTCGTCGCCCGTGACGAAGTGGGCGAGGAAAACTACGAAGTCGTGAAGATGACGGACCTCGGCGACTTTATCGGCGTGAACGGTTCCATGTTCGAGACGCAAACGGGCGAATACTCCGTGCACGTGAAGAAGGTGACGATGCTTTCGAAGGCCGTGCGTCCGCTTCCGGTCGCGAAGGAAAAGGTGGACGAAAACGGCAACAAGGTCGTGTTCAACGAATTTGCCGACGTGGATACCCGCTACCGCCAGCGTTACATCGACATGGCCCTGAACGACGACGTGAAGGACGTGTTCATCAAGCGCTTCAAGATTCTGCAGGCTATCCGCGAATACCTGATCGAGAAGGGCTTTATCGAGGTCGAGACCCCGACGCTCCAGCCGATTTACGGTGGCGCGAACGCCCGTCCGTTCACCACGCACCACAACGCCTGCGACATGACGCTCTACCTGCGCGTGGCTCCGGAACTTTACCTCAAGCGCTGCATCGTGGGCGGCATGGAAAAGGTTTTTGAATTCTCCAAGAACTTCCGTAACGAAGGCATGGACCGTACCCATAGCCCGGAATTCACCGGCCTCGAATTCTACGAAGCTTACGCCGACTACAACGACATGATGGTGCACTTCGAGAACATCTACGAACGCGCCTGCATTGCCGCGAACGGCACCACCAAGATTGACTACCAGGGTAAGGAAATCGACTTCAAGGCACCGTGGCCCCGCTACAGCATGATCGAAGCCATCGAAAAGTTCGGCGGCCTCAAGGTGAACGAGATGAGCGACGACGAAATCAAGAACAAGATGGAAGAACTCGGCGGCCACCTCGACGGCGAATTCAGCCGCGGCCGCGGTATCCTCGAACTGTTCGAGCTCACCGTGGAAGACAAGCTCATCCAGCCGACGTTCATCAAGGACATGCCGACCGAAAGCACCCCGCTCTGCAAGAAGCACCGCACCATCGAAGGGCTCATCGAACAGTTCGAGCCCTACGCTAACGGATGGGAGCTGGGCAACGCCTATACCGAACTTAACGACCCCATCCGTCAGCGTGAGCTCCTGGAAGACCAGGTGCGCCGCGGCCGCGGTGGCGAAGGCGAAACGCACCCGATGGACGAAAACTTCATGCACGCTATCGAAAGTGGCCTGCCGCCTACGGGTGGCGTGGGCTTCGGCATCGACCGCATGGTCATGCTGCTTACGAACCAGCAGACCATCCGCGACGTGCAGCTGTTCCCGCTCATGAAACCGGAGACTTGCTAGTTTAGACGAGAGAACGCCGCTTCGCGGCTACAGACGAGAGATATATCAGGTATAATTAGCATGGCAGTTTTTGCATATAGGAAACTAAGCGTCTATCAAAAAGCCCAACAATGGGTGCTAGACGTTTATGGCCTATGCAAAAATTTTCCTGATTATGAAAAGTTTGCTCTGACAAGTCAAGTTCGTCGGGCGGCAGTCTCTGTAACGTCTAATATTGCGGAAGGAATGAGTCGTACTTCAAATAAAGAAGTTGTACATTTTCTAGAAATAAGCTATGGATCGTTGATGGAAACACAAAGTCAACTAGAAATAGCCCAATTGTTAAACTACATTACGAAGGAATCGCTGGACGAAATAGACCCGAAGACTGAAGAAATTGCAAGGATGCTATCTGGTTTGAAATCATCGAAAAAGTAATAATCTCTCGTCTCTCGTCTCTCGTCTCTCGTCTAAGAATGAATAAACTCGAACTTCTAATAGCCTGGCGTTACCTGGGGGCTCAGCGTAAGAGTCTCTTCGTTTCGCTTATCGGCATTTTCAGTATGCTCGGTGTATCCATCGGCGTGTTCGCGCTGGTGGTGGCCCTCGCTGCGGTCAACGGCTTCGAGGAAGAAGTTACCGCCCAGATGATAGGGAAGGACGCCCACCTCGAAATCATGTCGTACAACAGCGAACCCATCGTTGCCTACGACAGCCTTATCAACGAAGTGCGCACCCGCGATTCGAGCGTCATTACGGCATCCCCGTTCATTATCTACAAGGTGGGCATCAGCTCCAAGAAGGTGAATGACGGTATCGTGATTTACGGTATCGATTCCGAGACGTCCAAGACCGTGACCGACATCCACAAGTACATGAAGTGGGGCAACTACTCGGTCGACAGCCTCGAGGACATGGGCGGCACGCGCCGTCCGGGAATCTTGCTTGGCTCGGGCCTTGCAAACCGCCTCCGCGTGGTGGTGGGCGACAAGCTCGTGTTGCAGACGTTCCAGAGCCCCGACGAGATGGTCGGGAGTGGCGGCCCCAAGATGATGATGTGCGTCGTGAGCGGCATCTTCGAGACGGGCACCTACGAGTACGATGGCAACCTCGCTTATGTGGGTATCCCTGAACTCCAGAAACTCCTTTCCCTTGGGGACGCTGTTTCAGGAATCCAGTTCCGCATCAAGGACCACTGGCAGGCGGGCGAGGCCGCAGACCGCATTTCGGAATGGTTGACTTACCCGTACTACATTCTTGACTGGAAGACCAAGAACATCACGCTCCTCAAGTGGATGAACTACGAGAAGTTCATCGTGGCGGCGATTATCTGCCTGATCATCCTGGTGGCGGCGTTCAACATCATCAGTTCCCTCATCATGGTCGTTATCGACAAGACGAAGGAAATTGGCATCTTGCGCAGCATGGGACTCAGCAAGTCGGGCATCATGCGCGTGTTCATGCTCATGGGCAGCTTTATTGGCGTGGGCGGAACCATCGTGGGCGGTACCGTCGGATTGGTCTTGTGCAAGTTGCAGGAGGCTTACCACTTCATCAAGCTTCCGGGCGATGTCTATGTGATTCCCTATTTCCCGATTTCGGTGCACCTGCTCGATGTTGTGCTTATTTTTGTAATCGGTATCGCGCTTTGCGTGCTTTCGACGTTGCTGCCCGCATGGAAGGCGAGCAGGCTTGACCCCGTAGGAGCGATTAGACATGAGTAGTTTATTGCAGACCGTCGACCTCCGTCGCGTATTCTCCGAAACGGGTGAACAGCTCGAGATTTTGAAGGGTGTCAACTTTTCGATGGAAGAAGGCGAACTTGTGGCGCTTACGGGCTCCTCGGGTTCCGGAAAGTCTACGTTCCTCAATTTGGTGGGCATGCTCGATACGCCGACTTCGGGCGAGATTTTGTTCAAGGGCAAGTCGCTTTCCAAGTTCAGCGACGACGAACGCGACATGTACCACCGCGTGAAGGTCGGGTTCGTGTTCCAGTTCCATCATTTGCTCAGTGAGTTTACGGCTATCGAGAACGTGTGCGTTCCGGGCCGCATCCTCGGGACTAGCGAGAAGGAATGCCGCGAACGCGCCGAGATGCTCTTGGAAACGGTGGGCCTCAAGGACCGCCTCAAGCACTTGCCTCGCGAACTCAGCGGTGGCGAACGCCAGCGTATCGCGATTGCCCGCGCGTTGATGAACCATCCCGATCTTGTGCTTGCCGACGAGCCGAGCGGAAACCTCGACGAGGCCAACTCGGCAAAACTGAACGAACTTTTTGGTGAACTGAACGAAAAATTCAAGCAGGCTTTCTTGATTGTCACCCACGACGAGAAACTGGCTTCGTTCGCGAAGCGCCGCGTGGTGATGCACAACGGCTTGATTCAGAGTATGGAATAGGAGTGCGTATGTCGGACGGAAATGGAATCTTTTCTGCTAAGGCCAAGGCGGTAATGCAGGCGGCCCGCATGGCTGCACGCAATCTCGGTAGTGACAGCATTACCGTCGAGCATTTGCTTCTCGGGCTGGTGCGCGAGGAATCCGGCTTTGCAGCCGAGACCTTGAAGGCCCTGAAGGTGAACCTGAACGACCTGGCCGAGACGGTCCAGAAAAACCTGACGAACGACGGCGGCATTATGACCGTGGGCGGCGATGCCCGTGGAGGCCTGCTCTCGTTTACGGCCAAGACCAAGGCGGTCCTTTTCAATTCGGCCAAGATTGCCAAGATGGAAGGAGACCAGTACATCGGTCCGGAACATTTGATGCTTGCCATCTTGCAGCAGTCTGATTCCCCTGCTGCGGCAACGCTTTCCACGTTCAACGTGACTTTCGAGAATTTCCAGCAGATGCTGGACCAGCTCAAGCACGGTGGCGACGAAGGCGTTCCCACCGAACAGCCCGACGATGTCCAGCGTCCGTTCCAGGCGCAGCGCGACACGCGTGGCGGTTCCCGCTCCAAGACTCCGATTCTCGACCACTTCGGTCGAGACCTCACCGCGATGGCGCGTGCAGGCAAACTCGACCCGATTATCGGGCGTGAAGCGGAAATCGAACGCTTGATCCAGATTCTTTGCCGTCGCAAGAAGAACAACCCGGCGCTTATCGGTGAACCGGGCGTTGGCAAGACTGCGATTATCGAGGGCCTTGCGCAAAAGATTGTACAGAAGAAGATTCCCGACCTCCTTGCGAACAAGCGCGTGGTTACGCTCGACGTGGCGGCGATGGTCGCGGGTACCAAGTACCGCGGTCAGTTCGAGGAACGCATGAAGGGCCTTATCATGGAACTCCAGCGCGTCGGCAATTCCGTAATCCTCTTCATCGACGAATTGCATACCATCGTGGGTGCGGGCGGCTCCGAAGGCAGCCTCGATGCATCTAACATTTTCAAGCCGGCCCTTGCGCGTGGCGAACTGCAGTGCATCGGTGCGACAACGATTGACGAATACCGCAAGTACATCGAGAAGGACGCTGCGCTTGAACGCCGCTTCCAGACGATTCTCGTGAATCCGCCCAACTCGGAAGATTCCATCCAGATTCTTGAGGGGCTGCGCGTCAAGTACGAACAGCACCACAAGGTGCATTACACGCCCGAGGCCATCCGTGCGGCCGTGACGCTTGCCGAACGCTATATCAGCGAGCGCTTCTTGCCCGACAAGGCCATCGACGTGCTCGACGAGACGGGTGCCCGCGTGAAGCTTAATTCCATCAAGGTCCCGCAGGATCTGCTCGACATGGAAGCTGAACTCACCGAAGTCGTCCAGAAGAAGGACGAGGCTGTTTCGAGCCAGGATTATACGAATGCGGCCCAGTGCCGTGCCCGCGAAGAAGAACTCCAGAAAGCCATTGCCGAGCGCAAGAAGCAGCTGCAGGACGAAGGTTCGGAGACTCCGGTTGTGGACGAAAGCGATATCCGCGACTGCATCAGCAAGATGACGGGTATCCCCGTAAGCCGCCTCGGTGGCGAAGAAACGCAGAAACTTCTGCATCTCGCCGATGAAATCAAGCAGCGCGTTATTGGCCAGGACCAGGCCGTCGACGCGATTGTCAAGTCCATCCGCCGTACGCGCGCGGGCATCCGCAGCAGCAAGCGCCCGATGGGCAGCTTCCTCTTCCTCGGGCCTACAGGCGTGGGCAAGACGGAACTGGCGAAGGTGTTGAGCCTTACGCTTTTCGGCAGCGAAGATTCCATGATCCGCATCGACATGAGCGAGTACATGGAAAAGCACAGCGTTTCCCGCCTTATCGGTGCTCCTCCGGGATATGTGGGCTTCGAGGAAGGTGGCGGACAGCTTACCGAGAAGGTGCGCAAGCGCCCGTATTCCGTGGTACTCCTCGACGAAATCGAGAAGGCGCATCCGGACATCTACAACATCTTGTTGCAGATTCTTGACGACGGCATCCTTACTGACAGTTACGGCCGCAAGATTAACTTCAAGAACACCATCATCATCATGACGAGTAACGC
>CADBLC010000017.1 GCA_902795385.1 Fibrobacter succinogenes
GCACGAGGTTGCCCCCAAGGGATTTTAAGTCCCCAGTGTCTACCATTCCACCACCTGGGCAGGTTGTGCGGTGCAAATATAGCAAAAGTTGACCCCGCAATTTTTTGCTAGATTGTTGGCATGAACGCATTTATACGTACCCTCGCCCTGCCGCTTATCGCCGTGGCGGCCCCCGCGCTTGCTTACGACGGCGACATGGACGTTTACCACGAGTTCAAGGAACAGCTCTCGCTGATTCGCGACGGTTACGTGGCCTGCCTCAACATGGTCATGGAAACGGCAACGGAAAACGATGAGGAAGGCTGGTTCAAGATGCGCGACCGCGGCGAGGCCGCGACCTGGCGCGACCTCGAGTACGACGCCCCGGCCAAGGACCAGCTGCCGCACGTGACCCTCGAGGAAATCCCCTACGGGTTCCGCATAAGCGGTTCTGACGGGGCCTACAAGGTAGACGCGAAGGTGCGCGTGGTGACCCGCGATTCCGACATCTTTTACGACGTGCAGTTCGCCAAGGGGAGCAACGGCCCGGGCAAGGAAATCTTTGGCGAGGTGTTCCGAAACGACCGTGTGGTGTTCTACGACGAGGCCAGCCCCTGCAAGCGGCAATCGGTCACCTGCGTGCACGAATACGCCAAGGGAACCCTCGGAAAAGCGAAAAAATAGGGTTTTTGACGCGAAAAAGGGATTTTTATCACAATGGTAAATAAAAATTTACCGCTTGCGGAATTTTTTGTATATATTATAGAATGCCTAAGGTTAGGCGTGTTTGCAGTAGGAGTATGCTGATGAAGCGGACTGGATGTCCTGGGAAGGGAGGCTTTACCTTGGTCGAGGCGCTCGTGGTGGTTACCGTCATGGGCATTTTGTCGGGTATTGGCGTCGCGAGTCTCAGGGCGGCCGTCGCGAACAGTCGCATCAAGGATGCGGGCATCAACGTCACTGCCTTCATGGAACGCGCGGCGAATGCGGCGAACCGTTTGAACACGACCCTGTGCGTGAAGGTTGGGTCCGATAACAAGGCGTTGAAGGCTTACAAGGGCGAATGCAATGACTCCGAAGACGAGATTGTCGAGGAAATGTCCCTGGAAACGCCGAATCATTTTCTTGCTTCAAGCGAGGGTACATGCCCCGGAGATGTAGACCGCTACTCGCAGAACAGAGTTGAACTTGTTCCGAAGATAGGTGTGTCACCGATACCGGCAGGGTGCTTTATTGTGCGATACGCTGGTTCTGACCGTTATATGGCCTCGGTTAAGGTGCCGACAAAGTTTTCGATGGCCTATATGTTGAGCTACAATTCAGGTTCCAGCTGGGAAACTCACTAGGTGGTGTTATGGATAAGGTCTTGAAAAACAAGAAAGGATTCGGCATAACGGAGGTTCTCATCTCCGCTCTTGTCCTCGGTTTCCTGTATTTGGCGCTATTGCATATGCAGGTAGGTAATCGCGAGGCCTTGTTGCGTATTCGCGGCCGTGACGGCGCTATCGAGGTCGCCCAGCAGGTACTCGATTCGTTGAATCGTATTGGGGTCGCGTCCATCCAGTCGGCACCGACATCTTCTACAAGTATCGAACTTGATAAAATATCGCGTTCATGGGAGAGGGGCACCAAGGTAGGTGGCGGAAAGGCTGTTATAGAGTACACCCCGGTTGTGACTGTTTCTCCGACAACGGATTATGTGGCAAAAAGCGAGTCGAACTTCGAGACGGTGAGCCACGTGTACGCTAAGCAGGTGAATGTGCAGGTCTCGTGGCAGTTCAAGGGCTCCACGCAGACGGTCAATCTGTCTTCTGTAATCCGTTAGGCGGGGTCTCCTCGGGCCAAAATGCGGTCTAAATCACGTTTTTCCCGAAATAAATGCAAAAAATCACGGGAATTGCGCCAGAATGAAAAAAAAAGTTTATTTTTCGTAATACGGAATGTGTGGGTATGCATCCCGTGTTTTTCGGTATGCGCAACGTATATGAGGAAACGATGAACCAGGCTAGTTTCAAACCAATGTCGAAATCCCGCAAGTCGGGCTTTACCCTCATGGAACTGTTGGTGTATATCGCCATCGTGGGCATCGTGGTTATTGTGGCCGGTCAGGCGTTCAGCAATTCCACAAAGATGCGTGTACGTACCCAGAGCATGCTAAAAGCTTCCGAGGTGGCGGAGAATGTTGCCACCCTGCTAAAGACCGATATTGCGCAGATGGGGGCAAAGAGTTCTCTCGAGACCCATGTTACGAATGGTAGCGACGATATTTTTAGCGACGTGAAATCGTTGGTTTTTATTGACCCGGAAAACGACACCGAAGCGAATAAGGATTCGTCGTCGTTCAAGTTTGTTCCTACCAATCCATCTACGGCGGAAAATCTGCAGAAGTTTATAATGCGTCGAGTGCGATATACAAGTGTAGGGAAGTATGCGGCGGTGGAGCAGATAACGTGGTCCTTGGATGGGAAGGTCCTTAAAAGAACTTGCGAGACCCTGGATGGCGATGGAACAGACGATTGTGCTCCGAAGGGAACCAGTGGCGATAATCTCGATTCGTATACGGTTGAAATGGCGACGGGCGTAGAGTCGTTTAAGATTTTGCCTGCTGTTCCGTGGCATAAGGATGGTGTGGCAGACGATGAAGACGAGTATCTGGTATTCCCCGATGCGACGGGCGAGTTTCGTTTTGTCCAAAGATATGATGAATCCGATAATATCCTTCCGCTTGTTGTGGGCGAGGGTGGATCAAGTATCATGTTGAAGGGCTTTGCTTCGAATTATACGGAGGCAAATGGTGGAGAAGTTTCAACGGACTCGGATAAAAAGCGGAATGAAGTTTATGCGTTCCCGAATCTCAATTTAGATGTCGGGTGGAAAAGCTTTTGCCAAAGCCACCCGATTCATCTGGAATCAAACGTAGTTTATGAATTGAGCTTTGGAGTAAGAGCTCCAGTTGGTTCGGAAAATGCCATAAAGGCGTTTATTCCTACAAAGGATCATATGGCTGTAGGTTTTAGGAACAAGGATGGGCAAAAAGTGGCAGGCATCAATGATTTTGCCTTTTTCCCGCCAGCGGATACCTCGGCGAAAGAAATTGAGCGAAAAATGCGCTTTTCTACCAATACAAATGTGGACGCCTGTATTGCGTTTACGTTCTCTTTTTATAGCCCTGCAGCTGCGGCTGTGCCAATAGTTTTTTCGAATTTGCGCTTGCGAGTCGCCGAAAACGCGTCGTACAAATTTGATAATTCGGTAACAAGTGTTAGTGAAAAATATAAAAAGCATGTTAAGGCTTTCCAGCTAACACTCAAGGTAACAAGAGACGGCGAAGCCGGCGAAGCGACGCTAGTGATTCCCACCCCGAGCAATGGTCCTACCGACTAGGAGGAGATTATGTTCTTGGATGAAAGAAGAATGACGAAAGATGAAAGAACGGCGCTTGCGCTCTTCTCAAAATCGGGTGTATCGCTTGTCACGGTGCTTCTCTTTATGCTTGTCGCTACTATTGCAGCCACGGCAACATACAAATGGCTTACCAGCGAAGGCCGTTCCAGTGCGAGCAGGATGCGGCAGAACGAGGCGTATCAGAGTGCTCTTGCCGGTATTGAGAGTGCTCGTAGTTGGATGACCTATAATGCGAATGAAACGGGTGCTATCATTAAACAATATAAGGATGGCAAAAACGCTCCCATAAAGTTGACGGACCGGCTTGCTGCTTTTGTGCGTGCTGGGCAGCATTACGATGTGTATCTTGTTGGTGTGAATACGGAAAATACCACATACAAACTGAAAATCCTTTCGGAGGGAACTTCACGGAATGGCGCTGCTAAACATAGTGAAGTAGCCATTTTGAACGTGAATGGCTTGTATAGAATAAACAAGCCGGTTCGGGAAGTGCATGTCCATACCGATTTTGAATATGCTTATTTCGGTGGAAGCATCCTTTATGAAGGATCGAATAATGCAAGCGCGATGGTGGTGAATGGAAACTGGGAAAAAAACCCGCCAAAGACCACCAGCGGAGACTTTATTGTTACCGGTGATGCGAGTCTTTCGGGTAACGATATCACGGTAACGGGAACCACGTGTATTGGCGGAAAAATGAAGGGCTATCAGGGATCTCCTGTCAACGGTTTCACTACTACAGACTTTTATATCGCGGGGAAGGCCGAAACCTTTGTGGGAATTATCAATCGCGACGCCTACTTTGACGGTGATATGGAAATGGGCCAGTCTTGTGGAAATACGAATTTCCAAGTTCTTGGAAACATGACGGTGAACGCAAAACTCAATCTCAATCACTGCGAAACGCGTCTTGTAAGGGGTAACACGTGTGTTCTTGAAAAGGGGCAAATAAGGACTGACGGAAATTCCGTAAAGCTTGAAGGTGGCGCCTGGATGGAAGCCGATTTCCCGATATGGAAAGTCGCTGACGACAACTATAACCAGTCCGAAAATTTTGTTGTGGGTACGGACGCAAATACGAAAGTCTATATAAAGTCCGGCCACCCCTGGAAGGATTATAAAGATTTGAGGGATGACAGGGTATATACGGAAGGGGATGACCACCCGAGAAATTGTATCGAGGGCCTAGGCTCTGTTGGTGCTAATGCCCGAAAGTGTTGGGGTACACCGGAAAATACCACTTATGCAAAATTCTGGAAGCCTGCCCAGGATGGCGCAATTCACGCCTACCCGACGGATAGGGAACAAAAAGAAGACTTGTACTACATCTACTACATGCAGCCGGGTTATACGGATGTAGGCTTTGGCTCGTACGATGATACTTATTGGAGATGGTGCCCGAATGGTAATTGCGCTTCGCCTGAATCGAAAACGGTGTTTAACGGTTACTTTATCAATTTCCGGGAAAAGAACATCAAGTATGTCTTTACGAACTCGTATCATAAAAAAGACTGCGATGGACTTGGTTGCGAGAATTTCCACAAGACCCATATTGGTGGCGCTGGTAACGAAAAATGGTATCGTTATTTGAATTATAATGACCATGGGACTGAAATTACCGGATCTCCTTATTGTGGCCTTGCAGACGGTAAGGAATTCCGCCCCGAATGTGGTGTAAAGCCCTGGTTTACCATGAAGGGCAGTTTCCAGCCGTGGGTCTCTACAAAACCGGAAGATTTGCCCTGTGCTGAAGGCGTCAAGGACCACTGTTATAGCATTTGGGAGGAGGCTCCAGGTTGTGATGGTGCAAAGTTCGTGGTCAAGGACCAGTTGAGAATTGCCAGTAACAAGTTCTCCGATTACGCCAATAAGGCTACGTGCGCGAGCAATATTGCTACACGTGCGGAAAATGATTTGGATGGCTCGACAGAATTTGACGATTTGTGGGAATGCTACAAGTCTGCTTCAGCTCATGATGCGACAGTAAATGATCCGAATGACAAGGAACTATACAACGAGTATCTGGTTGTAAAACTGAGTGATGCAAAACTGTTCAAGAAAACAACTTCTTCTGCCAAGCTTTCGGGTAAATACATCTTTATCCTGGATACGGACCGCAGTAACGATGCCGTGAAACTTCCGGCGACGGCGTCCACCAAAGACTATGTGATGCTCTATCTTCCGAAGGGATTCTTTGGTACGGACAATAGTCAAATCTATCTTGAACCATCGGGCCTTTTCAATTACTTTATTTTCTCTGATCATGACATTTATGGTGTGCAGGGAAAGAACCATACGTTGTCTGGAACGATTTATATGAAACAGGCGACGTGTGCTAAGTTGAGACACATGTGGACTTCGAATCTTGAATATAATAAGGACTTGTTGGATGACATGGTTTTGAATGGCGTTGTTTGCCCGACTTCTGTTTCGGAATCTGATTGTGGCGGTACGGGAAATCCTGCAAGCTCCAGCGCTGCGATAGATATCGAATATGTTGGCGGCGGCGTTGATGATTATTATATCTCTGTCGCTCCGCAACTTTCGGTAACGCTTGAATCGCAATACAAGAACAACGAGGCGGTCAGTTCGGCAAATGCCGCCGAAATAGAGGGGTCCTTTATCGTCCTTCCGAGAATAATCTACCTCACTACAGATGCAAAGGGAAAGTTGGCCGATTACTATAACGTGATTCCCCTTAATGCGGTGTCTACTCCGGGAAGCTCGAGCTTGATTTCGTCTCCGAACGTCGTGTGCGATGCGGATATTCCTAGCGCGGGAAAACTTACGGCGGGCGGCCCCCTTCCCGAGGGCCAGTATTCTTGTGAAGTCACGGCTACAGTAAATGGTACGACTGGCGAAGTGCAACGCAAGGTCCCCTTCTGGGTGGTTGTATCCGGTGAGGGCGGCGGCCTTCCCTCTGTTTGGTTTGTAAATTCGTCCGAGGAGGTCGGTGTTGGTCATGAAACCGATGTTGAGCTCACATGGGACAAGACGACCGGAGCGGGAGCCTCCTGTGCGGTTACGATTGTCGCTACCGATTACGAACCCGAATGGGAGGTTTCGACTTCTCCGGGCGTGACGAAGGATGGCGATAAATTCACGCTGACATTCAATACGTCGGAAGAGCCTCCCAAGAAGATTATGCATGTGCGTAATGCAAGCTCTAGCGATGGTTCCGTGTTGTTCTTAATCCAGGAAACGGAAGGGTGCGCTCCTGGTGAGAATCCTGTAGAAGTGCTGTTTAATACGAATAGTATCGCGGTTGTACGCGCTGGGTTGGACGAATATTGTAACAACGAGAATGCTGGCGCTGGAACGCCTGCATGCGAACCTGGTGGCGACTACTATAAGATGATTCAGCCCGATTGGCCCGATTGTAATGCGGGTGAAGAAATATGGGTCACAGCGAATGGCTCCAATTGTACGACTCTGCAAGACAACAACAAGTGGAACTGCGGAATTGTGGGAAGTGTGTCGCTGGCCTCGGCGGGAGATCCTGTTGGCTGCCAAGTGGTTATTCCTACCGTAAATAATACGAAAACGGGACCGTTTGAGCCGAATGAAGAGATTACGCTTTACGCTGCGTTGAAAGCGGTCCCGCAAAAGTTCCATGTTAGATATGCTGTTACGGGCGACCTCTCGAATGATCAGGCTATTTACATCTATGTAGATGGCGTGCTTCGCAGTACCTGCACTTATGGCGATTCCAAGTCTGCTACTCGCAGAGAGGAAAAGTGCGATGTGACGCTTTATCGAGGCTCCACGGTCAAGCTCTCGTTCAGTTCTAACCCCGAGGAGGTGGGAAATCCTCCAAATGAATTCAACTACTGGCTGTGTGATGAGGGCGTTGATTGTGAATCGTCAGAACCGATAACGATTCCGTATTATGAGATGTCTATTACGGGGACAAATACGGTCGAGGCCCATTTCGGTGAAAATGACAAGCATTGCTTCTTTGATGAGTTCAAGGATGACAATCACTACAATAGAGAATCTGTAGAATGTACCGCGACTAATCCGGTATACTGTATAGAGGACTGTGATGGTTCCGCTTGTGGAACTATTTCGAATGGTGGGACCAAGTGGCGCCTAATGCAAGGCTCCATGTCGGACATTGATTATTCGGATGGCCGTATTTCGCTCAAATCGAGTGCTACGCGCGGGAAGAAGGAATCTGAAAAGGCGAATATCAAGACCGTCGTGATGAGTACGGCTCAGGCTGGCAAAGATGGCGAACTCAAGGCCCAGTTCCAGGTGCCGATAGAGGGCATTAGTACGGGAGGTGCGGCTAAGGCTACCGTGAAGAATTCCGGATTCATCTTGCGGTCGGACGATTTGATGAGCAATTATCTGATGCTCAATATGTTTGCTACGAGCAATGGCACTTTGACGGCCAGGCTTTGTCTGAATGGCTCTGAAGACAAGTGCAAAGTGCAGACGTTCGACCGCTTGCGCTCGATTATCTCGACAGACATTATCATGATGTCTGCCTGGCTTACGACGGTCGATGGTGCTAGCCAGTTGAACGTCAAGGTTTGGCCGGGCTCTTGGGCAAGTAATTTAGATGCAGACCAGGTCTCCTTCGCTTTGACGGATTCCGAAATTCCTGGAGTCACTGCTACGGCGCAGAATGAATACGTAGGCTATTCTCTTGCCGACCAGAATTTCAAATTGTATGGAATTGGTTGGAGAAGCTATACGTACAATGCGCAATGTTGGGATGCTCCGCCTTCTATTAGCTGCTCGTTCAAGGCGGCCTACACGGGCGGCATTGTTCCCTTGAATACCGCGGTTACCCCGTGGATTGGATTCTCCGCTTGGTATAACGACGCTCATGTGGACGGATGCTCTCCGGTATACTACTATAATGGTAATGACGACGGTGGCTGCGTAATAAGCGTGGACGATACGGACTATAAGAAGTGCGGCTCCAATTACCAATTCACAGAAGCTGGTGCGCATGGCTATACCAATAATGAAACAAACCAAGAGGTAAAAACGGCCAAGGCCGGGGTCGAAAATTGCTATGTGGTAGGTCCGGCTGCGGCTTGGGCAAGCCAGGGCGTTGCCGATCACTGCGGAGCGTTCTGGGTTGGCGATATGAACGAGTGCTCAAGGAACGTTACGTTCGTGTTTACCTTGAATGGGGCCGAAGGTTCTTATTATAGCGTTGATGGAACTGCAAACGTCCGCGAGGCCGATTTGAAGGTTACGCTTAACAATCCCGCCGGTGATGAAGTCGAGATATATCTCTATAGCATCAATACGGAAGAAAGATATTCTTATGGGGCCAGCCAGCCTATCTATAGCATTCCGTACACAACAACGAGTAATGGGGCTATTACAATTCCTGTGAAGAACCTGTCGAATGTGGATGGTTTTGACCCGGAAAGAGTTGGCGGTGTCTATGTCAAGACGAGTGGTTCTGCAAGTGTGACCTCGGTAGAGAGTGCTTGCGCAAACGTGGTTGCTATAAATTCGTGCTCGGCGGCCTACGACAAGACTGCGGGCAAGTGGAAAATCTCTACGGTTGTGAATAGCTATACACATGCAAAGAAAATAAAGGTTACGGAATCTTCTAGCCATATCACAAATGGCGAAGCGGAATGTGACGAAACTACTGCTTGTGCATGGTCCGGAGTTTCTGGCCGTACTGCTACAAACATGCTTCCGATAGATGATGCGAATCCGTATGCAGGCAGCGGTGTCCGCTCCTATACATTTACGGTCACCATGACGACCGATGATAATGAAACTCTGACATGCGAAACGGAACCGGTAGATGTGTCGGGAACGGAAGGCGTTTGCGGAAGCCTTACAGGGGCCAACCCGATTAAACAGGGTGCAGGGTTGCCTGTGTTCAGTTATGGCATATCGAATTGCCCCAACAACAACTGTGGGTATAAGGTCTTGCTGAGTGATGGTACGGAAATAGTTGCGTCTACCACAAGTGGCGATGGAACCTGGAATACCGATGCGAATGCGGCGAACAAGACAACATCTCTTGAGCCGGGCGATTACTACTTCACTTTGCAGAGTACGGATAACCCTGCATCGTTTACCAGTTGTAATTCGGAAACGTTCAAGGTAACGGATTCTAAGGTGACCGCGTCATGTTCCTTTGATAATTCAACGATTTATCTTGGACAACAAGCATCTTTTAGCGCAAGCTCGTTCTCTGTACAGAATGAGAATATTGCAATAGATTTTCTTGACCCGAACAATCAATCTCTTGAAACGAACAGCTCGTTCTATGCAAATAATACGTATACGAAGTCTGTCACGCCTACTACAACAGGAGCTTTAACGTACACCTTATTGGCGAATGGAGGTGTTGCGTGTACGGCGACGCTTACGGTTAATCCGCCTTCTGCTTCTTGTAGTCTTTCTTCTGAAAATGTTGAAGAAGGAGATGATTTGACATTGACGGTATCATCGATTGCTCCGGCAAGTGCGAATGTTGATATCGCTGTGACGGAAAACACGAATCATAAAACTGGTGCTAACAGCCATTGGAGTAACAATAGTTACACTCCGCAATGGACAATGTCTTCTACAGGAACCTTTACTTATGCTGTTACCATTAATGGTTATAAAGTGTGCGAGGATTTAACCGTAACGGTGTCTGGTGCGACGTCAACTGCCGAAACATGTAAGTTTAATAATACGTCAAGAGTGTATGGTGAAAAGGTTAAATTCCAAGTTGAAAAACTTAAGGTTTCTGCGGGTACAACATGGGAAATAGATGACGCCAATGGAACAAAGGTTGCTGATGGTACTTATAGTGGTGCATATGCTCAAGCATTTTGGGAATCCGGAGAGTTCTATGCAAAAAGCGGAGGAACATATACATTGAAGCTGGGAGGGACTGCTGCGTGTACTGCAAATCTGACGGTGACACAGCCAACAGCTGAAAATTGTAAATTGGATGCTGAGACGATTTCTTCTGGTGGATCAACGACTTTCCACTGGGATTTAAAAAATTGTAAGGATAATCAATGTTCGTATGAGATAAAACAAGGCGGTTCCTATTTCTATGGCGAGGATGACGTAAGCGAACAGAATGATCGTCAGCGAACTGTCAGTAGTGCTGGAGAGTATGTGGTTTGGCTTAATGGCGTGGAAACAAGTTGTAAAAAAACTTTATCGGTTGCTGCGGGAGGTTCTTTGACGTGTACCTTTATTGGTGCAAACCTCGTTGGAGAACAGGGGCAAGGTATACAGGTTGTCTCCACAAGAGAAAATGGAACGTATGATGTGTATCTTGATGGGTCTATAGTTTACGATTCCTGGAATAATCTTCAGTCAAATATATCAATTAACAAGAATGAGACAAAAACTGTAGGAAACTTCACAATTCCCTCAGGCTCTTCTCATACATGGAAAGTAACTGCTTATGGAAGCTCGACTGCATTGTGTGATGGATCCTTTACGACGGTGACAACACCGAAAGTTGATTGCTACTTCATTTACAATAGTGGAGGTGCGACAGTAACGGGATCTGTGCCATCATATACGCAACTTCAATTCTGTACTAGTAGGGCTCCAATAAGCAAACAAACAACATTGACGGGAAAGAAAAAAGATGGCGATATAAACGAGACTAATTTCTGGATTAGCAAGGATAATGACAAAGCTTGTTACTATTTTGAGGCTCCTGGCACTGGGTCTTACACGTTTAAGGTTCGTTATAATGGGGAAGATGTGTGTAATAGTAATCCAGTGTTGGTGGTTCAGTAGACTTGTTTACCTTGCGGTTAAGTGAACTCCAAAGGCTCCCTTCGGGGAGCCTTCTTTTATACAGCAAAAAGCCACCAAGTGGTGAACTGATGACTTAAGGACGGCTTGTTAGCGAAAGCTTTGACGATGGGCTTGGGCAATGCTCTAGGCTCTGTCAACGCTCGGTATGCCTGTGATTATAGCTTCCCGAAATCGCGAAGCATCTTCTCGTACTTGTCGGCACGAGCTTTCTCTTCGTCGGCACGTTTCTTTTCTTCATCTGCACGCCGGCGCTCAAGGTCAACGGCTATGTCGATTTCCCGTTGCCAAGTCATATAGCGTTTCCTCGTTTCGTTGTCCGTTTGGTACCACTTCACCAATCGGTCGATGTTTTCTGTTTCCGGAGAAATCGGCTTTTTGGTGGCGAAATACTCCAGGTACGGTCTGATTGATTTTTCGGCGACATCGCGGTACTTATTGAATATAATAAATTCTGCAAGGCGAGAGAAAAGTCAAACTTGTTTGGCTCTTGTTCCTTCAGGTTGTAGTACACTTCTCCCTTATTCAGCAACTCGCTGTCACACATCGCCTGATAGTAGCGAGTCCTCTTGGCGATTTCCTTGTGACTGAACACCATGGCAAACATGAAACGGTCAGTGATGGGAAGTTCTTCAAAAAGGAGTAAAATGAGCCAAAATACAACCAAAAAAAACAAGCTTCCCGGTTTCCCAGGAAGCTGTTTTGTCTTATAGGAGAGACTTGTTAGAGAGAGACTTTGAACGTGTGGCCGCCAACCTTGACGAGGTACACGCCCTTGGCGCCGGTGAACACCTTCTGCAGGAATCCGAGTCCGCGGGTGGTGCGCACAACCTGGCCGAGAGAGTTCGTGACCGTGATGGCCATGCCCTTGGCGCCTTCGACGACGATGTAGTTGTCGGAAGACCTGTACACGGCAATCGCGGCGAGGCTGGCCTGTTCAACTGGCAGCGCAATCGTGGACGAAGAGCTCAGTTCGAACGATGCGGAGGAACGCACCACGGTGGAGCTGGAGGAACGATGGCGAGAGCTGGAAGAGCGGTGCGTGGGGGTGCTGCTGGAGGACTGGGCGACAATGGAGCTGGAGGATTCCGGTTCGGGACCCGAGCCGCCTTCGCCAGAGATGGTGATGTCGCCTGCGTTCGGGACGGCGTCGAAGTAGACGTAGCCGCCTTCAACCTTGGATTCGAGCTTGGCACCGGCCTGCGTCACGTTGGCGGTGGAACC
>CADBLC010000018.1 GCA_902795385.1 Fibrobacter succinogenes
TAGGAATGTCCCTTGAATTCGGCAATGCCATGGTGGTTGTTGTTGCCGTTGATGCTACGGCCGTTCATGCTCGGGTCGCCGAGAATCGTTCCCTTCCAGGTGTAGGGGCCCATGGGGCTTGTGCCGATACCATAATCAATCGTCGGAGCCCCCTGTTGCCAACCGGTACTGTACGAGAAGTAGTACTTGCCATCGTGCTTGTGGATGTAAGATGCCTCAAGCATCTTGCGGGTCGGGAGGTTGTTCACCTTCACGTGGCTACCGTTACCCACCGGTGCATCCTTCGCATCGTTCAACTTGACAACATCGAAGTTGTCGGTATTCGGGCGGCTATTGCTTTCGCCACCGCCCCATGTGACATAGGTGGTGCCGTCGTCATCGATAAAGATACCTGGGTCGAAGCACCAAGAAACGCCATCGCAGCCAATGATGCCACGGCCACCGACAAGCTTGTCCTTGCCCTGGCCCACGGCGTTTGTCCAAGGACCATCGATGCCAGGCGCCTTGATGTAGCCAATGCCGCCGCCACCGCCATCGGGGAACACGATGTATAACGTACCGTTGTGCACCGCGATGCCGGACGCCCAAATAGCGCCGATACCATTCACCTTGCGCGCATCGTAAATGATGCCGAAGTCGGTCCAGTTCTGCATATCCTTGCTGCGGAAACCATAAAGAGCAAAGATCTCGTATGATCCGGAATTATACGGAGCCGGGTCGTCGGAGTCCGTGATGATGTAGAAATAATCATCATCAGCAGCCGCACCGGGGTCGGCCAAGTAGTGATAGGTAGAAATTGGATTGTCGGCCATGCCGACGGTGAAGAGTCCCGCAAACAAACAGAGCGGCACCACCTGGTTCCACACTTTCATAATAGCTCCTTATGGGACGCCTTCCACAAGAAGAAAATCCAAACATCCCATGTCTTTAAAATATTTCCATATACAAAAAAAACTGCCCGTCGGGCAGCTTTTCGTATGGACATATTATCCACAGTCTATTTTTCTTTTTTCTCGGCAGGTTCTACCGCGACAAAGCGCCTCATGCCGTAAACCTCTATATCGTCGATCCAGAACTCTCCGCCCGTACCGCCAAAAATGGACAGCTTGTTCACGTGAGTCTTCACTGCATCCCAGCCGATATTTCCGCCCGTATTCAGGCTATCCGGTTCAAGCAGGCTGTCCGGATTCACCACATAGCGGGTCCATACGGAATCTATGTCTATGCGGCCCCAGGCCTTGCCTTCCTTGTATCCCTTCGCGGAATCAGCAATCACGTCGAACGAGAAATGGACAAACGTCTTCTCCATTTCCGGTTTAGTCTTCACGGCACGAGCCCAGAAGACTATCGAATCCAATTCGCCCATGTCGACATCGCCATTCAGGGATTTGCCCATCAGGGCCCACCCTGCATTGGAATCGTTCTCGCAAACGAAGTGAGCCACCTTGCCGTCACGGCCATTGCCCGCGTCAACAACGTCCAAATCACCCGAAGCGTACTTGGATGCGTTCACGTACCAATCATCCACCCCGTTTTCGAAATCTTCGAAAACGAAAGCCTTGGGCATCTTCGCGGAATCGCCAATGAACACGTTTTCTTGTTCACCCGCGGCAAGATCCACAGAAATGGAGCCGTAATTCTTCAGTTTCTTGGAATCGTCACCCGAAGCGGAATCGTCGTACACGTAGGCGACCATGTTGAGTTCGCCAGCCGGGAGAGACGCGAACTTGAACGAGCCCAGGGTATCGGTCTGCACACGGTATTCCATGCCTTCTACGCCAACAGATACCGAGGAAACTCCTTCGGGCAGGTACACCTGTCCGGCCACGGAGCCCGCCTTGGCCACGCTGATGTCCAGCTGGACCATGCCGCTGTCCTGGTCCTTGTAATCAATCTTCGCAATACCCTTCAGGGATTCGCCGCGGGCCTCGACTACATACTTGCCGTCTTCGAGCGACTTGAACTCGACATTGCCGTTATCGTCGGTCTCGAAATTGAATTTGGCGTTCATCGTAGAATCCACGGAAGCGCCTTCGGCCCCGGGGAGGTATCCTTCGGGGCGTACAAAAATCTTCATACGGGCCGCCGGGGTACCGTCGGCCAAACGCACAGAAAGCGCGATGGAGTTTTCCGTCTCCATCGACGAACCGGCAGTCTCGCTCCCAGCGTTACTGCCACACGCTACAAAGGCACCACCCAATGCAGCTAAACCTAATTTCCACACCCAGAGCTTCATTTTTTCTCTCCCGCATTATCCCCCATATTAGAAATTCCCGAAGAATCTTTTTTTCGAGCAACCGGGAAAAACGCCATAGAAAGCTGCATGACGCGGTCTGGATTCTTCGCTTCGTCGATGCGTTTTTGCACCAAACGACGGAATTCGCGCAGCATATCGCCCAAATCTTCAAAGCAAGACTGATCCACCGAAACAGTCAGGGTGGAAATATTGCGTTCGTCGACCGGGACATTTTCCAGCGCATCGCTAGCAAGTCCGAGGACCTGGCGCTGGAAGTTACGAACGGCCTTGGCCTTTTCGGGGCCGCCAACCGTAAGATGGGCATCCGTCAAGGCAAGCCTGCCGCTCGCGAGCTTCTTGACTAGTCCAACCTCCTTCAAAATCTCGATGGCTTCCGTAGCCTGGGCTTCGGTAATGGGAGGGCAAATGTCCCTCGCGATCTGCTTCACGTTCACCACGCCGCCATTCAGTTCCAGATAGGCGCGCACGGCCGGGATCCACCAGCTTTCCAAAAGCTTGAGTTCGGCCGCCTGCAAGCTGTGGCGCTCAACGTCCCTCAGGGAGAGGGCCTTGGCCATCAATTCTTCCTGCTTGGCCTTGTCCTTCGTAATCGCTGCGGTGAACAGCAAGTCGAAGTATTCGGCCTGGCGACCGTTCAAAGCGAGAATTTCCTTTGCCGCCGGAAGGGCGTGCGCCGGAAGGTGCTGCTTCTTCTGCAACACGCGGTAAAGGTAGCTAGAATCGAGCCCCAGCTTATCGCCCATCATGCGATAGCTATAGAAGGGCATCTCCGCCTTGCGGCGGTCGTAGTAGTCCTTCAGAAAGTCGCGGTAGTCCGCTATGTCAGAAAAAGTAACCATCGTTTAATAAATTACTTATTCGGGGCCCTTTTTGTTTATGCAATTTAACAAATTCTATTGACTTTTTATCCATGGGGGAAATGCCCCATAAAGCTCAAATTGGCCATTTTCACCCAGGAATGAGACATCCATCACACCCCGGGGCAAAACACAGCCTACTCGAGGGTCATAATGTCGCTAAACCCGGTCACATCGAATATCTCGCGGATGGCCGCGTTAGCGTTCTTGATAATCATCGTCCCCTGCATGTTCATCGTCTTCTGCGAGGCAAGCAGAATTTTGAGCCCCGCCGAAGACACCTGCGAAAGCTTCGCGAAATCAAAGACAAGCTGCGACACGCCATCGAGTTTCCCATGGATTTCCGCATCGAGCTGCTCCGATGTCAGCATGTCGAGCCTACCCTCGAGCGCGAGGGTCAAAACCCCGCCCTGGCGAGTCTTCTCTATCTTCAACTGCGCGCTGGACGAGCTGGACAGAGGATCGAAGAATCCCTTGACAAGCGATGCCGGGATTACCTGTTCCTCGGGTTCCTTCTCCGCCGTAAACTGGCGCCAGTCCTTCTCCTCGCCTTCGGGGCCAAAGTACTGTATCGCGAACATGGCGATATCATCTGCCTGCGGAAGGTTGCCCGTAAACTTGTCCATGCAGGCCTTCACGTACATGCAGGTTTCCTTGGGCGATTTTCCGGCACTCTCCGACAACGCAATCTGGAGACGCCCCCTGCCGAACATCTTCTCGGAAGAATTCATCGTCTCGGTAACGCCATCGTTGTAGAGGAACAGCAAGTCACCCGGCGCCAACTCCAGAGACTGCGGCTCATAGCGGGAATCCCCCATCGCCGCAAGCACCAAGCCCGTCTTGTCCTTCACGAATTCCACGGAACCGTCCTTGTGGCGAACGGCCGGAGACCTATGCCCCGCCGACGCAAAGTCCACATGCCCGTTGCGCAAGTCCAGAACGCCAATCCATACCGACACGAACATGTCGGCGCGGTTGTGGTGCGCCAAATCGCTGTTAGCCTCGTTCAGCACGTCAACCACCGACTCGCGGTGAGTCGCCTTGATGCGAAGCACAATGCGGGAAACCATCATGAACAGGGCCGCAGGAACACCGCTCCCCGTAACGTCGGCCAAGAAGAACACAATCCTGTCGTCGTCAATCTTGAAAAAGTCGTAGTAGTCGCCACCCACTTCCCTCATGGGCATCAGGAACGGGGCAAGCGAATGCCTGCGGTCGGCGCAGCCTTCTTCCCGTTCGCTCTTGGGCAAGAATCCCAGCTGTATACCGCGGGCCAGGTCCAGTTCACGCTCGGCGCGGTCAAGCTTCATCTGGTCGTTCATGAACTTCTTGAGCGAGCTGCGCATCTTCGCGAAGGCGCCCGAAAGTTCCGAAAGTTCGTCTTTGCCGCTCACTACGGGCACTTCCGCCTCAAAATCCCCACGGCCAATCTTCTCGGCGGCAGCGGCAAAGCCCTGCAACGGGCGCGAAACGCGGAAGGTAATCGCGAGAATCAGCAACAGCATGATGATGTACCCGCCAATGCTGACCCACACGAAGACATGCCCCATGGAACGGCGCTCCTCGAGGAACGTCTGTGCGGGCCACACCACCAAGAAGGTCCAGTTGATAGATTCCATCGCGGTAAAGTAGATGGCCGCCTCCTCGCCGTCAAACGACGAACCCAGGAAAAGCCCGCTCTTCATGCTGCGCAGCGCGTTCTCGAATTCGGCATAGCGCTTGTGCGACGCGTTCCTTGAAACCGACGTGAAGGTACTCTTGAACGTGAGTTCGTCCTTGGGGTGGGCAATGACCATGTTGTTTGCGGAAAGCACCACCGCGTAGCCCGAGTTCGATACCGGCATGTTCGCAATAACGTCCTTGAGGAAGGCAATCGAAATGTCGACGCAAAGAACGCCCACGAACTCCTTTTCACCTGCCGCGTTCGTGCGGAAAATGGGCGTCGTGTAGATGACAATCGGTTCCTTGATGAACTGCCCGATAAACGGTTCCTGCCAAATCCCCTTGAGACTGTCCTTGGCGCTCAGGTACCACGACGTCTGTTCGTAGTTGCCACCGTTAATAACATAGCTGCTGTCGCCCGAAAAATACGCAAGGCGCATGTATTCCCCTTCAGGGGCGCCCTTGGGAGCCTTCCCGGGCTCGTAGGCCACGACCATCGCCACCACTTGCGGAACAGTCGCACGCACGTTCGAGAGCGTCTGCAGCAAGAACTCGTCCAGTTCTTCGCCGTACAGGCCTTCCTTCCCGATTTCGCTAGAGGTTTCTTCGCCGATATTGCGGCCCGAATAGAAAAGGTTGTTGACGAGCGCGACATTGGCTCGGCTGACTTCGTCACCGTTCTGCAGGAGCATCTGCGACATCTTCTCGTGCAGTTCGAAACTTCCCAAGCCGAACAGTGCCGCGAACACGACGCTGATGCCAACGAGGATTAATACCGATTGCTTGAACGCCAAACCATGAAAATTGATTTTCATCGTCTTACCTCTTGAAAAATCCCTCAGAGCAACACCAACAATGTAATAAAAAAAGAAGATGCTTTTTGTTATTTTTCTTGCAACCGAAGCACCCCCATACGCATCAAAAGGGTAAAATGGACGAAAAAGTGATACTCCAGCGCCTCAAGGAAGGCCTACGCGAAGCCCTGGCACTGCTCTGGCAAGAGCATGGCGGGCACGTGCTGAACCTCGCCTTCCGCATGCTGAAGAACCGCAACGACGCCGAAGACATCCTGATGGACGTGTTCGTGCAGGTGCCGAAAGCCGTGCAGGGGTTCCGCGGGGACTCTTCGATAAGCACATGGCTCTACCGCCTCACGGTAAACGCCTGCCTCATGAAGCTGCGAGCGCAAAAACGCCACCGCGAGCTCGAAGACGAAAAGGTCGACACCATCATCGAGGAAGCGTTAGGCAAAAACGAAGCGCAGGAGCCACACTTTGACACCGAACTTTTGGAAAAGGGGCTTGCGCAGCTGCCGGCACAAACACGCAGCATGCTCTGGCTCAAAGACGCCGAGGACCTGGACGTGAAGGACCTCGCCGAGATTTACGGGATGCCCGAGGGCACCGTCAAGGCACGGCTCAGCCGCGCAAGGCATTTGGTAAGGGACTATTTGAAGGAGCGAATGAATCATGGCTGACAAAATCGACTTCTCGAAGCTCGAAAGGCTCACCCCCCGGGAGGATTCCTGGACCAAGGTTTGTGAGCGCCTGGACGCAGAAGCTCTCGCCGTCCCAGCGAAGGGCAATATCATCAATATCAAGGCCTGGTACAGCGCCATTCCGCTGGCAGCCAGCCTCGTACTCGTCTGCCTCACGGCAATCCTGCCACACATCACAGACAAAGTAGAAAATACAGAGACCGTATCGACCGAGTACGTTTCCATCAACAATTCCGCCCCCTCCGAAGTCCTGAGCTGGTATTCCAGCCTGGGCAACTCGACGAGCGACGAATTCGAGACCCTCGAAGAGACGGTCGGCTTCAGCTATTTAATCAAGGAGTAAAACCATGAAAGGAGCAAAACTGTTCACCGCAAGCCTTGCCGTACTTGCACTGGCCCTGGGATTCTTCCTGGGCAGCTTCTGCGGCAAAAGCTGCCCGTGCTGCAACAAGGGCGAAATGACCTGCTGCAAAAAAATGGAAGGCCCGTGCCCGCGCCAGGGCATGATGCCGCCTCCACCCCCGGGCGGACCGCACCATCCGGGTGATTTCGACAAGGGTCCGGGATCCCACGACGGATTCCATGGCGGCCACAAGTTCAAGCACAAGATGGACCCCGTCGTCATCGACTCCCTGCTGCAGGTGACGCCCGAACAGAAGGCTGCCCTCGATGAAAGCCGCGCCAAGGGCGACTCCATCTTCAAGGACTTGCGCAAGCAAAAGCACGAAGCCGAAAAAGCCCTGGGGCAAGCCCTCGAAAGCCGCGACGCGGCAAGCATCGACGATGCAAAGGCCAAGGTGCTCGACGCCGATAAGGCCCTCCTGGAGCACCGCATCAACGGCATGCAAGCGCTCGCCAAAATCCTGAATTCCGAGCAACTCGAAAAATTCAACCAGTTCCACAAGGAACAGATGAAGAAGTTCAAGGAGCGTATGAAGAAGGGGCCTGCCGAAGGCGAAAAAGAATAACTACTTGTTCATGAACGGCAAGTTTCGGGCAGCGTGGTAGAGGCTCTCTGCACGCTGCTTGTTGTTTATAGACACACCGTTCAGGGCTTCAAGGAAGCGCGAAAGTTCCAGGACTCCACCACCCTGCTTGAGCACGTGCACCGCGCAAAGCGACACGACCGCAAGCGACGAGTTGATGATGTCCAAATCGGTATTCGCCAGCTGGAACGCCGCAAGCTGGTAGGCGTCCTCGGAATCGTCCTTGAGCATTTTCTCGATATCGCCCAGGGTCTTGAAACCGAAGAAGGCGAACACCTTGAGGAACCGGGTCAACGACGTCTCGTGGATTTCGGCCTGGTTTATAGCGGCAATGCGCTTGTTCAGGGAATCGAACGGACGCGCTTCCAGGTAGTTCGCAAAGGAATCTCCGTCCAGGGCGACTTCCTCGAAGCATCCGGAACGCACAAGCGCCTGCACGGAGCGGCGGTAGTTGTTGATTCCCGTACGGATGACGCAGAACTGCTCGTCGGCAAGTTCAAGCATACCCGCCAGGCGGTTCAGGTTGCGCAAGTATTCCTTGGGAATCTCGAGCCCGGACTTGTATCCCGTATCGTGGTTCAACACCGACCAAACGTGTTGCAAGGCGGTTCGCATCTGCACCTCGAAGCGAATCTCGTTCAGCTGGGGGTATTCCGGATCAAAGTAAAGTTCTTTCGGGATGCGGCAGATGTAGTGCAGCGAGCTGTAACCGAAGCGGTCGATATCGAGCATCTTGCGCTTGTCGATGCTGTTATCCCAGTCAATCTCGAAAATGCGGCCAACGAGCGCGGCAATCTTGTCAACCTCGTCGCTGTAGAAGGCGATAATGCGAACGCCCATGATATCCGTCAGGTCGAGGAGCGACACGTACTTGCCCATCTTGCGTTCCAGCTTGCCCGCCAGGCTCTCTTCCGTCTTGACGCGGCCCTCGAACGCATTGATGTATATTCCGTTCTCGCGGATTTCCTCTATAAGCAGGCGGCGGACCGCATGCAACAGTTTCTCGTATACCGGGCGGGTATTGCGGAATTCTTCCAGTATCGTACTTTCGCGTAACGGGAGGTGTACCGGTTTAGCATTGTCCTGGTTCATGGCAAGCCCTACCCCTTCCTAAAGACCTTGTCGATGGTATCGACGAATTCCTCGTAGGCAAACGTGCCCTGCAAGCTCTTGAGGGCGCGGGCAAGCCCGCGGAAATGCCATTCGTGCGAAGCGGCGTCCTTGACGCAGAACAAGTCCCACACCCTGTTACCGATAATCTGGTAGTCACGGTAGATGGCTCGGATGTTGCTCAGCTTGTCGGCAAGCGCCACAATCTTTGTATCGTTGTCCGCCACGGAGAGACGCTCGATTGCCTCCTCCTTGCGCAAGCGCCAGCTCTCTTCGCGGCTCTTGCCCTCGAACTCGATATCGGATTCCGATTCCACGAGCTGGGCCACGCGCGTCCCGAACTCGCGCTCGATATCCCTGAACGTGACCGCGGTGTCTTCCACCGTATCGTGCAGGGCGGCGGCGGCCAAAAGCTCCTGGTCGCTCGTCATGGTAGCGGCAATCGACACCGCTTCCATCGGGTGGACAATATAGGGGAATCCCTTCCCCTTGCGTTCCACGCCCTGGTGTGCCTTGACGGCAAAAACAATCGCTTTATCGAGAATCGAAGTATCCATGTTTTAAATGTATATAAAAAAAGCCTATCCCGAACAAGAATTCGGGATAGGCCCATCGCATCGGGATTTATTTTCAGGGAGGATGCGTTAATCTTCTAGATAATACTGTACGCTGGTGACCACACGGACCTTCTTGATGAACGGCGTATTCTCGTCGCGGTCCTCAATGGAGAACTGCCCCTGCGTTGCCGTCTTGATCTTTCCGAGCTTGCTGCCGGAATCCATCGCGAACTTCTGGGCGGCGGTACGGGCGTTCTTATTCGCTTCTTCAATCATCTCGGGCTTGATGGCGCCAAGACCGTTGAAACTGAACACCTTGCGGTAGCGGTAGTCACTTTCACTGATGGCAATACCCTTCTTCAGAAGTTCGCCATTCTTGCTCATGATATCGCGAATCTTGTCCACGTCCTTGGTAGCGACCGTCACCACCTCCGTCACCACGTAGCGGAACGGATGCTTGTTCGACGTGTAGAGTTCGCTCTGGGTGTCGGTAATGTCCGGCGAAGCCTTGGTGATTTCCTTCGCGGCCACACCGTTTTCTATAAGGAACTTTTCAAGCGTCTCCACCTTGTTCTGCACCGTTTCAGACAGCGTGACAAGATTGTCGCCGACTTCCTTGAACACAATCGGCCAAATCACATAGTCTGCATTCACTTCGCGTTCGGCGAACCCGCGCACGTTCACATAGCGGTCACTTTGCTTCGCGTTCACGATGCCGCTGTACAGGAAGGCGCCGAGTCCAAGAACCGCGATGGCGAGTACGATGGATTCCTTGATTCTAGACATGATATAACTCCTTTTCTCAATCCGGTTAGTTCAAATGTATTAAATGGTTCTGGCCTTCTTGCCGGTGGCCTGGTACTTGGTGATGGCGAGGTCGTGCGAATGGACGTAGTCGGCAATGGTCTTGGCGCGAATCTTTTCGCGGAGGGCCACGTCGCCTTCAATCTTCTTGAAGGTGTTGTAGTGCTTGCCGAGAGCCTTCTTGACAGCGGCGGTGTTCTTGGTCTTTTCGCCGACGACTTCGAAGGAATCAACCTCGTAGCCGTCGCCGGTGCGCTTCAGGCGAGCAAATCCCGGATATTCACCGCCAGAAATGCTCACGAGAGTGTCACCCCGCAGTTCGTAGTTGTAGACCGAGAACGAGCCCCAGACGAGCGTCTCGCCGTCCTTGCTGTAATCCATGGCGATGACGTTCACTACGGGAATCGTCACGTCGGGATCGTCCTCGAGCGGGGTGAACTCGCTCATCACGTATTCCGTAAGAGCCGCCTTGACGGCGTCGTGGCCTGCGTACTGGTAAACGGGAAGGTGGATTCCGTTAGCGGCGAAAGCGGTGGTAGCGACCAAAGCGCAGACCGTGAAGAGCTTAGAAACAACAGACATGATAGACTCCTTTGAAATGGTTTCTTGTTTCTTTACGCCAATAATATACCTTTCAAAATTCATAACGTCAAATACATAATTTCTTGGTTATTAATCAATAATTTTTATGAGTCATAAACACCAGAAGAAGGGGCCGAAAAAGAAATCCCCTCCGGGTTTCCGGAGGGGATCGTTTTGACGGAGTCTATCTCGTCAGTACTTCTTGCGGCATAGCTATTGGAACATCCCACACAGTCTCTCTTCTGTGGCTATGGCTTGCTTGAAGGATTCCTGCATGGCGGCAGGATCGCCCGTCACAATGACCGTAATCTTGTCACCTTCGCACCGCACCTCGTCGCCCTCCATATCGGCGCATTCCGCCGCCACGAAGGAGTAGGGTGCGTCCTTGTAGGTATTGACGCTCACAAGGGTGTCCCCCTTCAACGCCGCCTCGCGGGTCAAGAAAATCCCGTCCTCAACCGACACCTTCTTATAATAGGTGTACGAATTGGTATTGAAGGTACAGGAATTCTTGACATGGGCCGCCTCTTCGATAGACGGCGCCACGAAAGATTCACCCCCGAAAGAATCTCCCCCGCACGCGGTAAAGAAAGGCATTGTAGCCAGGCAAGCCACAGCGACAATAGATAACTTCTTGGGCATTTTGTTTTTCATGATAGACTCCGTTGTTTTTGTTTACGGGCATAATATACCTTTGAAAATTCATAACGTCAAATACATAATTTCTTTGTTTTTAATCAAAGAATTTTATAAGTTGCCAGCTGTGAGCTACGAGCTTTCAGCCGCGGGTATTATAAAAGCCCCGCCGGGGTAGGCGGGGCTGTTGCACAAGGAGAACCAAAAAGAAAAAAGATTTTCAATCTTTGCCTATAATATACCATTAAAAATCCATAACGTCAAATACATAATTTCTTTGTTTTTAATCATTAAATTTTATCAATGCAAACAAAAGATCATCGCAAAAAAGAATTTGACTTTAAATGTCACTTCTGCTCCGGCGAAATCACCAAGCAGAAAGACAGTTTATTAGATCACCATTTACCCGGCACTAGAAGCGAAGCGTGGCGCCAACAGCAGGGACAATGCTATAAAGTCCGGAATTATCATCATCGACACTGGTATCCGTGCGGGTGAAATCGTCCTTTTCGTAAGTGACGGTCGACATCGACACCGACTTGGCAATCCAACGGCCACTGACGCCGGCATAAACTCCCCAGTGCGGAGACAACGTCTTGTGGGCAATCACGTCGCCGCCCACGGTCACTCCGCCAATGGCTTCACCAAAATACCTGTCGACATCGCCAAGCTCTTCGTGCTTGTAGTCATGCGATTCGCTTTCAAAATAGACAATCTCGTAACCGACAGTGCCGAGAACAGACAAACTAAACGACTTGCCCGCTCCAAAGGTATAACCTATGCCCAAATCAAGCGAGGTATACCGGCCCATCTGAAGGTCGTCCTTCTCTCCTTCAAACTTGATATCGTCCGTGGTAGAGTACCCTCCCGCAAAGGAGCCCCCCAGAGAGAAACCGTTGCGAGCAACACCCAAATAGTTAATGTCGAGGGTATAGCTCACTGTACCAACCTTCTTGCCGTCCACCTTGTATTTCGCAATCGGGAATGCCAGGCCGAAATCAACCGAATGGGTCCAGGATTTTTCGGCGGGAGCCGTTTGCGGGGCGGATTCGGCAGCCGGAGTGGTCGCGGCAGAAACTATGGAAGCGAAAATAAGCGCTGCGGGAAGGATAATGTTCTTTATGTTCATTGACAGACTCCTATGTGATTTTTTTGTGATTTTTTCTTTATGCCTCAAAGATACCTGAAATAATTAATAATGTCTAATGCATAATTTCTTTGTTTTTAATCAA
>CADBLC010000019.1 GCA_902795385.1 Fibrobacter succinogenes
ATGTCCGGGTAGGCTTCGAGGCCGTCGGCTTCTACACCGACAAACGCAGACCAGGAGTCATTGAACTTCACGTCGAAGTCCAAATCGAACGTAGAAGAGAAACTATGACGGAAACGCCTGTCCTTGTTGTAGGTCAGCACGTTGGCTTCGAGGTCGACAAAACCCGAAACCTTGAATTCCGGACCCTTGTCTTCGGCAGCGAGTGCCGGGATGGCGGCAGCGACAGGCTGGGCTTCGGCAGCAGGAGCTGCAACGGGAGCAGCGGTATCAGCAGGCGCAGCAGCAGAATCGGCCTTGGCTTCGGCAACCGGAGCAGCAGCAGGGGCTGCGGAATCGGCAGGTGCAGCGGCAGGCTCGGCAGCCGGGGCCGCAGCTTCGGCAGCAGGCGCTTCAGCGGCGGCAGCTTCGGTAGCAGCCGGCTGGGCGGCAGCAGAATCAGCGGCAGCAGCAGGGGCTTCGGCAGTCTGGGCAAATACGCCGGCGACGGCGAGCCCGAGGACAATAGCCGATAATTTCATGGATTTCATTGTCTCTCCTTTGTGGATAAAATCACGTGATATATATCAAAATCTAATATAAAGTCACGGGTTTCGTTAGGAGAAACCGGTAAAAAACTCGTTTTAAGTTGTCTAATCGACTGTTTTGACGAGAATATCGTGCAACAGGCCATTGCTGAACACGACCTGTTCCGCATCTACAAAGAGCATCGGCGAACCGTCGATATGCGTCGCCTTGCCGCCCGCTTCCTCTACAATCAGCGAAATCGCGGCAATGTCCCAGGGGTAGCTCATGGTCATCACAAAGCAGTCAATGCGCCCGCAGGCGGTAAAGCAACCTTCAATGACGGCGGACCCGAGGCACTTGACACGTTCGAACGTTTCGGATTCGCGGGCGAAATTGCGGGAGTTCTGCGCGTTGATTTTTGCTACGTCACCTACGTTAAAATCCCCGTTACTCACGATGGCGTGCACCGGATTATCTTCGCGGCTCACATGGATGGGCTTGCCGTTCATGAAAGCTCCACCGCCTTTTGTCGCGGTGTACATCTCGCCGAGCTTTGGCAGGTTCACTACGGCCCCACCGGGTCGATAATCCAGCGGTAACGCGGGTCGCTCCCCTCCACCACACCCGCTTCCTCGGTACGGATGGAATGTGTCGGGAAAGCTTCGCGGAGGCCGTCCACGATAAGCTTTTCACTCGAAACGTCGGCAATGGTCACCACGTCCTTCGCGGACTTGTACTTGATATCGCCAAGATGGCCCTGGAGTTCGAGGCAAAGGTCGCCAGCCTTTTTTGCAAGGGATTCGGCGACAGAAACGAATTGCTGGATTTCGGTCATAGTCAAAACAGCTAGAACTTTATCGGGTACAAAAGGTACCAGTGGAATTCCGGATACACCTGGATGGCGGGCGCCGGGAGCTTGAAGTAGTTCAGGCTCTTGATGAGCGTGCGCGCCATGCGGCTCTGCGGACGGAACGCCTCGAGATCGTAATCGAGCGCGATATAGACTTCGCGGTGCGGCGTGCCCTCGTAATGCTTGATGAACACACCTTCGTCGATGCTCAGGCCTGCGGCAATCGCAAGCCAGCTCGGGTAGTAGGCACGGACACTTGCCGGGAGCAAGCGGTACGGCTTGAAAGACGCCCAGAATGTCTGGTTGCAGTAGTCATCGGTAAACACGCCCGTATGGCTCTGACGGTAATAAGCCTTCGTGTTAATCCAGTAGCTCCACTTAAGGTCCACATACTTGAACACGGGAACATAGCGTTCCGCCATCGGGTAAAAGCCACCCAAGGTCCCGCTCAACACGTCAAAAACGCTAAAGCCCCATTCAGGCGAATAGCCATCCTTCACGTCGATGGCCACATGCGTCATCATCGCCGAGAGGCCCGCAAACAGGTACGCCTGGAACTCGCTCGTTCCGGCCCAGCGGTAGCCTTCGTAGAATCCCTCACCCAGCACAACGCCCGCGGCAAAGTGGCCGAACTTGTCGAGGTTCAGCGCATAGTCAAAATCATTCTCGAAATGGAAATGGCTTCTCTCGTCGTCCCACCACCCCTTCTTGAATACGAGCCAGTAGGCGGCTCCGTAGGCAATAAGCGTAAGCGAAGCGACTCCGGCCACCTTCGGCACGGATAACTGTGCAGCAATATCGGTAGAATCCTCGCTACGGTAATCCCACGTGGAATCGCGCCAGGTAAGCGGATCGCCCGGAGCGGCAAGCAACGGCTGCACAAGGCAAAGCAGCGCAATCACGGCGATTATTTTTTTCATCGCGAAATTCACGCCGGTAAAGATAGAAAAACCCCGCACCGAAGGCAGGGTTTTCTCTGAAAATTGCTTATAGCCACTAACCAATAACTAATGACCAATGACTAATAACCAATTAGTCGCGGGCCAAGAGGAGCACGCTGTTCTGGCCGCCAAAGCCGAAGCCGTCGGACAGAGCGTACTTGAAGTTGTGGCTCGTGTTCTGGTTGGCGCAAACATCGAGGTGGATGCGTTCGTCCTTGTTGAACACGTTCGTCGTAGCATGAATCATCTGGTTCTGCAGCGACTTCACCGTGATGATGGCTTCAAGGGCACCGGCAGCACCGAGGGCGTGGCCAATCATGCACTTGGAGGAGTTGATCTTCAGGGAATCGGAAACACCGAACACCTTCTCGAGGGCGGAGCATTCGGCAACGTCACCGAGCGGAGTCGACGTACCATGGGTATTCACGTAGCCAACATCCTTCGGGGAGATGCCTGCGTCGCGAAGGGCCATCTCGATTGCGAGACGCACGCCTTCACCGTCTTCACGCGGGGCGGACATGTGGTGGGCATCGGCGCTCATGCCGACAGCAGCAACACGGGCAAGGATGTTCGCGCCGCGCTTCTTGGCGTGGCTAAGGCTTTCGAGCACGAGGATGCCGGAACCTTCGCCCATCACGAAGCCGTCGCGGTCCTTGTCGAACGGGCGGGAAGCAGTGGCCGGGTCATCGTTACGCTTGGAGAGGGCGTGCATGTTGGTGAAGCCAGCGAGAGCGAGCGGGTTCACCGTCTCGTCGGTACCGCCGGCGAGCATGATGTCGGCACGGCCAAGGCGGATGGCATCGAATGCAGCCGCGATAGAATGGTTCGATGTGGCGCAGGCAGAAACCACGGCGAAGCAGGGACCCATCCAGCCGGTGCGGTTGGAAACTTCACCCGCAGGCATGTTCGTAATGGACATCGGGATGAAGAACGGGGAAACGCGGGTCGGACCACGGGTACCCCAGGTAACCGCGTTGTCGGTATAGGTGTTCATGCCACCGATACCGGCACCGATAATCACGCCGGAACGGGACGGATCTTCGGCCTTCGGGTCAATCCCCGCATTCTTCAAGGCCTGGAAGGCGGAATATACGGCATACTGGATGCACTTGGAGAACCTGGACTGGTCACGCGCACTGAAATATTCGGAGCCGTCAAATTCCTTGACTGCAGCCGCAATCTTCACGGGCAGTGTCGAGACGTCAAACCTGTCGATAGTCGCGACTCCGGACTTGCCCTGCAAGAGGTTGTCCCAGAGGATGTCGGGGGAATTTCCAAGGGCCGACACACAGCCCATACCAGTAATGACTACTTCTTCCATGATAGGATTCCTGTTTAACAAATTAACGGCGCCGAATATAGCAAATATTTTTCTTACATAAAAGTGTTTTATTTCTCATCAAGCCGTTCTGGTGATAAAATACCCAAAAAGACGGACAAATCGCATAAAACTAAAAAACGCAGTTTTTGAGCCATAATCGCAAAAACTAAATTTGCACTCGATATGGCAAAGAAGAAAAGTTCCCGCAATCTCGTCTGGATGGACCTCGAAATGTCCGGACTCGACCCGGAGAGGGACGTCGTCCTGGAAATAGCGACCATCGTCACGGATCCGGAGCTGAATATCCTCGCCGAGGGACCCGTCATAGCGATCCACCACCCCGAAAACGTTTTCGAGGGCATGGACGAATGGAACACCCGGCACCATACCGCGAGCGGCCTCGTCGACCGCTGCAGGCGCTCGAGGTACTCCCTCGCCGACGCCGAGAAAGAGACCCTAGACTTTATCAAGCCCTTTACCGAGAAATCGAAAAACGTCCTCTGCGGCAATTCCATTACGCAGGACAGGCGATTCCTCTACAAGTACATGCCCGCCATTTCGGAATGGCTCTGCTACCGCAACATCGACGTAAGCTCCATCAAGGAACTCACCTTCCGCTGGTACCCCCAGCTGGAAGAATTCCAGAAGGAAAAACGTCACGAGGCGCTGAACGACATCCGCGAAAGCATCGCCGAGCTCGCCTACTACCGCAAGACCATTTTCAAGTGACAGGACATTCTAAACACCCCGATGAAATATTACTACGAAGAAACCGCTGCATCGCGGCGGGAGTCTTCATCATCCTCTGCGTATTCATCGCATCTTGCATATTCGGCAAAGACGAGCAATCTGCCACGAAGGCCCAGGAACAGCCCGCCATCCAGACCACCCCGGATACCCTGGCAGGAGAACTGCCCGCTACAGAAACGCCGTCACCCGCGGCAACGGACGGCAATGCGACCGGAACGCCCGCCGAAATGCAGAGCGACAAGGCCGAAAACCTTGCTAACGCACAGGCAAGCATTGTCGCGGCCATTGCTCCCGAGAACGCTCCCGAACCCGAAATCATCGACAGCGTCCACATCAAGAACCAGAAGGACGTGTTCCTCGCCGAAAAAATCGACCAGATGCTGCGCCGCTTCAAGCCGATGCACAGTATAGTGCTGGTGGTGGAACCCAAGAGCAACGAGATTGTCGCCTGGGGCGAGACGAAGGATTACAAGGTCCAAAACGAGCCCGATTACTTTACGCGCAATACCTTCCCTGCCGCATCGCTTGCCAAGACCATCACGATTGCGGCCGCGATGGAAAGTAACCGCTATTCACTCAACTCCCCCATTCCCGACAGGGGCGCCCACCACACGCTCTACAAGAACCAGCTGCGTGTACCCGAGAATTACACGGGCCCGACCATCGAGTTGCAAGACGCCTACGCGAAGTCGGCCAACCCGCCGCTCGCCATCATCGGCATGAACGTGGGTGCATCAAGGCTCAAGGCCGCCGCCAAGAACCTCGGTTACAACATGAACTTCCCCGGCGGGCTCCCGGGACGCTCGAACTACGCCCCTCCCGATTCGGGATACGGGCTCGCCGAAGCCAGCTGCGGGTTCACCGAAGCCACGACGCTTACGCCGCTGCTCGCTGCCGCCCAGGTTCGCTCCATCCTCATGAAGAAGCCGCTTGAAATTCCCTGGGCCGCGAACCTCGACGGCTACGCTCCCAAGAGCCGAATTGCGCTCGATGTGGACAAATTCAGCGAGAATACGTATTACGGGCTCCGCGAGGCCATGATCCGCTCCATCACGAACGGCACGGCCCGCAAGCACATCTCTACGCGGAACATGGCCCGCAAGAATTTCAACGCATTGAATATCGGCGGAAAGACGGGTTCGCTCGACGGACACGACCCGTATGGACGCTACGAATGGTTCATGGGATTCGCACAAGCGAAGGAAGACCCGTCCAAGTCCCTCGTCGTCGTCATCCTGCAGGTACACGATTTGCAGGGCTATCGTTCACAGCCCGCCTGCCAAGTCGCAGCAATGATTATAAATTATTGGGCGCACCAGAACTTGAACAAAGGAAACTAGCATGGATCTTTCTTGGTGGAACCTCATACCGACCTATTTTGACGGCACGGCCATCCAGCTCGGCAACTTCCCTGTCCGATGGTACGGCATCATGTACATCTTCGCGTTCGTCACGGCCTACGCTACAATGTGGAAAATCAACAAGAAGGAAGGCCTCGGCTACACCAAGGAAAATTTCGACAGTCTCTTCACCTGGGCTATCGCCGGTATCCTCATCGGCGCGCGTCTCGGCTATGTTTTCTTCTACAAGCCCGGCTACTACCTTGCAAACCCGATGGAAATCATCTTGCCGCTCACCCGCGACGAACTCGGCTACCACTTTGCCGGGATTGCCGGCATGAGCTACCATGGCGGCATGATTCTCGGGACGATCTTCGCGATTATCGGCATCAAGCGCAACAAGATGGACTTGTGGAAGACGCTCAACTTAAGCTTCTTGGCCGCTCCGCTCGCCTATACCTGGGGACGCTGGGGAAACTTCATTAATGGGGAGCTCTTTGGCGAAGCGACCACGAGCCCGATCGGCATGTACTTCCCGCTCGCACACGACAGCCCCATCACCAACCCGATTCTGCACCACCCGAGCCAGCTTTACGAGATGTGCTTCGAGGGAGTTATCTTGTTCGTGCTCCTGTACAACCTGAGGCGCATCCCGCTGCTCAAGGACAAGATGCCGTGCCTGTACCTGATGGGCTACGGACTGTTCAGATTCTTCATCGAATTCTTCCGCAGGCCCGACGCGCACCTCGGTCGCGTAGACCTCTTTGGCATGAGCCGCGGGCAGACGCTCTGCAGCCTGATGTTCATTGCCGGGCTAACCTGGCTTATCGTGTTGATTTACAGGCAGAAAACAAAAGCGTAGGCCGAGTGTCGCGTCCAAGCTTGCTTGGACATGACCGAGACCAGCTTTTGGAACTTAAGCGAAGCGATAGTACAAAGCCGCTAGCAGCTCACCGCAAGTTCAGAAATAGCGAGCGCGGGCACCTTGTAGCTCGCGAATGGATTGTAGTACTCGTTGCCGACGGCGACGACGTTCTTGATGATATCGAAGAAGTTCCCGGACAAGGTAACGCCATCGACCGGGTGCTGGACAACACCGTTTTCGCACCAAAACCCGTGCGCACCGATGCTCAGTTCGCCCGAGACCGCATTGCAGCCGGAGTTACCTTCAAGGCGAGCCACGAGCAGGCACTTGGGGAATAGCTTCAGGAGTTCCGCCGTGGACTTGTCGCCCGCGGGCACCAGCAGGTTGTAGAAGCTCGTAGACATCTTGGTCCCGAATCCGCGGGCACCGTTGCCCGTAGACTTGCGCCCGGCCTTGGCGGCAGTCTCGAGGTTATAAAGAGCCGAATTGAAAACGCCGTTCTCGATGACCTTCAGGCGCTGCGTCGGCACACCTTCGGAATCGAAGAAATGCTTGTGCTGGAAGAGCTCGCCGGCCGGGTCGTTCCACAGCGAGAATGCGCTGCTCGCGACCATCTCACCTTCCTTCCCTGCCAGGCGCGACATGCCCTTCTGCATGGATTCCGCTTCGAACGGGGAATCGTACAGAGCCAAGAAACGGGCCGCGATGCGCTCGGAAAGAATCACGGGAATCTTGCCACCCTCGATCTTTTTGGCGCCAAAGAGTTCCGTCGCATACTGGGCCGTGCGTCCGGCAATTTCCTCGACGGTAAATTCGCTCCAGTTGCGGCCGCTCTTGACGAAGTTCCCGAGTTTCTTGATGCCGTCACGGCTAGCGACAGCGCCTGCGCCCACCGAGACCGAGTTGGACTTGCCTTCGTAAAAGAGCCCCTTGTGGTTCGCGATGATGGTGCGGTCGTTTTCGCGGTCGGCACCCAGGTACGGGATGTTCTCGATTTCCTTGGACTTTGCGAATGTCGCCTTCTCGAGCTCTATGCAGAAATCCTTCAACTGTCCCAAATCAAGCTTTTCGAGTTCGGGATTGTAGTTCGGCGTGCCAGCGGGCTTTTCGGCCGGCTCGGGCAGCTCGATATCGATTTTCTCGGTCCACTGCGTATGGCAAACCGCATCCTTGATGGTCTGCGCAATCGCTTCCTTGGTGAGGCGCTCGGTATGGGCGTAGCCCGGACGACCATCCTTGATGACGCGGATGCCAAGCCCGACGGAATCGGAAATTTCAGTATTCTGCACTTGCCCCTGGAATACGGAGAGGCCTTCGGAATGAGAATTCGAAGCGATAATGTCAAACTGTTCCGCCTCGCCCTTCGCGAGGTCACACATACAGGAAACTGCGTCAGTAATATTCATAGTTGGTCAATGGTCATTAGTTATTGGTCATTGGTTCTCTTCGCTTTGCTCGCGAGCATGCGCCAGTAGGCGGCGGGGCTCCCGGTCACGGATTCGAGCGATTCGGCAAGTTCGCGGGTAATCTCGACGGTGCCCGCAATAAGGCCCTCGAGCGTTTCCATCGGGACTCCGATGCGGCGCGCAAATTCGGCCTTGTCCATCTTGAGCCACTCGATACCTTCCAGAATTGCCTGCCCCGGAGTGGGCGTTCCATGCCTTGCCATTAGAAGTTCACCTCTTTCCAGCCTTCCGCACCAAAGCGGAGGTCACGTTCCACGAATTCCCAGATCAAAAGTTTCTTGCCCTTGAGCACGCCGGCCTTGCGGGCGAGTTTCTCGCGAACCAGCGTCGAAGCGCCGCCATCGCTCACGATGCTTGCGACAGGCCTTCCCATCTCCTTCGCGAAGTGTGCAATCCAGCCCGCGTTCACGGGAGCATCCGTCTGGTAGATGCGGCTGAAACTGTCACCGAGAATCAAAATCTTTGCCTTGCGGAAATCGTCCTTGAAAGGCGTACGGGTCGTGTCGTAAGTGACTGAATCGCGTTCCGTGACTTCTTGCTGCGAAACCACATGTCCGGTAACGCGCTGTACCTTGAACACATTGAACTTGTTGAGTCCGCTCATCTCGCCGATATCACCCATGCGGTCGGCAATGGAATCGGAGGCGACGAACTCCATAGACGGCTCGCCGATATCCACGACTCCCGATTCTGCCAGTTCGCTCACCTTCTTTGCAATCACGTTCGCCGCAAGTTCTGCCCCGCGCGGAGTCCAGTGCGTATCGTCGTTCAGGTAGAGCGGGCCGAGGCTAGCATCGTCCGCCTTGGCGGCAAGCAAGGGCGTATAGAGGTCAACGGTATTGAGTCCAAGCCTTGCAAGCGAATCGAGAATCGCCTTGCCGTGACCTGCGGCATTCGCACCAGCAACGTCAATATCCGCGGCCGTCAAGCGTTCCGGATAAATGCTCGGCTTGCCCGGAGTAACCACTACCAAAAGCTCCACGCCTTTTGCCTTCAGCTGTTCGCGGAACTTGAGAATAGCCTGAATCGGGTTGTCAAGTTTCGCGCTGCGCACATCGAGCGGAGACGGTTGCACCAGGAATTCTACATCCTGACGGTAAAAGAGCCAGCGCCCTTCGCCGTTCCCGAGCACGACTTTCTCGCCCGGGTCGTTAAAGATTTTCCATACCGCGAGCTGGTAACGCGGACGCACCGCAAGAACCAACGCATTCTCGTCTTCCACCTTGCTCTCGAAGGCGCGCAGGTAGCGGCTCGTCCACACGCCGTAAAGCTTGACCCCGAGGAATGCACGCCACAGCGAAAAATGCCCGAACTCGGCAATCACCGCCTTGAGCGTGGAATCGGCAGCCTTGAAGTTCTCGGGTTCGTCCTCGAGCGTGGCTAGCAGGGTGTCCGCCTGCTTGAGCAGTTTGTAGTCCGCTTCCGCCGTATCGAGCGAGGCGTACGCATTCACGGTAAGTGCTACCGCTTCCAAATCCGAAAGCGCACCGATTACAGGTTCAAGCGCCTCGCCCGCCTCGAAGCGCACCGATTACAGGTTCAAGCGCCTCGCCCGCCTCGGTTCCACCCGCGATGGATTCGCGAGCTTCGCGCCACAAGCTATCCAGCTTCATCGCTCCGGCAGACAGGGCGGATTCACGCACAAAAGGAGTATAGACGACATCCTTGAAAATATCGAGGCTCAGGAATCTCTTTTCGCCCCGCAGGTCGGCAACCGTCTGCACCGTGAAAGGCAAGAAGAGCAGCAGGGCGAACAGAACAACAATTGCAACGTATGTTTTTTTCACGATGTAAAATTACAAAAATACAAGAGAGATCCCCGCCTTCGCGGGGATGACAATGCATAAAAACGCCGGCGATTTACTTCGCCAGCGTAATACCCGGATCGCGATTCGAACGCGAGTTTGATCCTTAGGAGGGACCCGTTCTATCCAACTGAACTATCCAGGCATGCCTCCGGTAACCTAAATCACCGGAGCGCCACAAATATAGCAAAAATTTTCATCTAGTAGGCGTGGTCGCAGTCGACGTTTTCTTTGCCCTTGATGCCGTTCGCGCATTCCATCAGGCCCTGGAGTTCGCCGTTCCTGAACGTACCCCAGCTCTTCTTTTCGCCCTTCTCGATAAGGCATGCCATGTTGGACTTTGTCGGGTCGGTACCTTCGATGCCGTTCACCGGAATCCATTCATAGCAACGTTCCGTGACTTCGAACGTCATGAACTTGCCGTCGAGCTTGCCGTCGCGGTAGTTGCCGAAGGAATAGCCAAGGTCGTTCGGGCCGTTGAGCAAGCCCTTCTTGAAGTCGATAGTAATCTTCTCCTTGATCTTTTCGCGGGCTTCCTTCATCTTCTCGAAGTTTTCCTCGGCGAGCTTGCGCTGCTTGCCCTTGAGCTTGGAGATGCGCTTGAGTTCACGCTTGTCGGACTTCTCGATGGCCTTCTTGTCTTGGACGAACGGGTAGTGCACCACCACGCGGCCATGGATAGCGTTGTCCCAGTACGGGATTTCGGCCATGAGGAAGCCCTTCTGCGAGAACATGTTCACCATACCGTGCACCGCACCCATCTTGTAGGGCACCTCGAGGTGCAGGAAGTAGTAAGGCTTCATCTTCTTGGCGGCAGCCGGGTCCACGAAGAGGTTGTCCACCGCGCTATAGCGGTAGAACTTGGAAATACCGGTCTTGTTACCGTGGACGTACTCGGTCGTATAGAGCACCTTGCCGAATTCCTTGGCCTGGCGCATCGGGAGCCTCGGGTCGTTGCCGTAGCCAATCTCGTGGCCATGGAACTTGCCGGTCTCGTCAACGGTCATCTCGTTCTCGAGGTAGCCGTTCAGCAAGAAGCCGGACCACTTGTCCTTGTCCTTGCAGCGCACGTCGCTAAAGTCCACAAAGCGGCCCACGGCATCGGGCAGCAGGCGTTCCGGGAGTCCGGAAATGCTGAACACGCCCTTGCGGTTCCAGTCCAGCAGGCGCGGGGCGTCGGGGCGTTCATGGTACTGGAAGAAGCACTGGATGCTGTCGAGGCGGTCTTTGCGTTCCGTGAAGTACGTGCCGAACGGGGTCGGCTTGTTGTTGTCGGTAAACTTCTGGGCAATCGCGTCGTGGGCCTTGCCGCCCTCGGCGAATTCCTTGAGCGTAAAGCTGGAACTGTTCAGGTGGTCGACGCAGAGGTCGAGGTTCCTGTTGAATTCCTCGCTGTTCTCGGCACATTTTTTGCCCTTGCACTTGAGGACTTCGACCGGGGGCAAATCCCAGACTTTCGTGATGCGGATTCCGCCTTCGCCCCACTCGTCAGCTTCCTTCTCTTCCATATTGAAGCAGCCGCACAGCCAGGCTTCGCCAAAAGTCTTCACGCCGAGACGTTCCAGTTCCGCGGGAGCGACACGCCCCACGTTTTCCATCCAGCAGTCAAAATAGCGGGATATATTATTCTCGTCTTGAGCCGATGCGAAAACCGCAGCGGACAAAAGGAAAAACAAACCGTACTTGATAGAATTTCTCATAAATCTCATTCCTAATACCGCACTAAAATATAATCAAGTTTTTGGGGAATACACCACCCCGGGGCCGATTAACCGCCCGAAAGCTTGACCGTATAGCCCCGTTTCTCGAGTTCGACCTTCAAAACGTTGCGTTTGTCGCCCTGGATTTCGATACAAAAATCTTTCACGGAGCCGCCTACCCCGCACTTTTGCTTGAGGGCGCGAGCCAAATCCTTGAGTTCGTCCTCGTCGAGCGGGACTCCCGTGACGACGCTTGCCATTTTGCCGCCACCGAGGCGCTTTAACTGGATGCGGACAACGCCGTCGCCCTGCGGGCGCTGCTCCTTGGGCTTTTCTTCCTTGATGCGGCCTACACCGGTCGCGAATACGATCGTGGAACGGTCTTCGATGGACATTATTTTTCCTCTTTATTTTTTTTGGCAGCGGGTTCGCAAGCATCCGCTTCCTTGACCACGGGATGCACCATCGGCACGTCGCGCGGGTCCGGCTTGTTGAACACGAGCGCACACGCAATGAATACGGCCGCGTACAGGAACAACGCCGCAAAAAGGGCCAGTGCATCGGAACCCGAAGCGTCCTGGACCTTCACGAACAGGAGCACGGAACACGGCATGGCGGCGAGCAGCAATATGCCCGGGAGCTTTTTCTTCATGTGATAAAAATAACTTTATCCAAGCGTCATGGCGGACTTGATCCGCCATCTAGACTTACTTAAGCTCGACCATCTCGCTCTTGCCGTCGATAGTCACTTTGTACTTGCCGGGGTAACCGCGGAACTTCACTTCGCCCTTTTCGTCGGCCTTGAACGTGCCGTTGGTGGTCCACACCTTGTGCCACAGGTCGTAGATGAGCTTGGCGGCAGGCTTCTCGCGGCCGTCCATGGCGATGATACCGCCGTTCTTGACCCAGTGGCGGCCATCCCAGAAGCCCCACAGCAGAATGCCTTCCACGGCCGGGTGGCTGAAGAAGATGCGGAGCACCATCTCGTAGCGCTTGGCCTGTTCCTCTTCGCCGAAGTACATGCCCTTCTGCCAGTCGCCAAAATCAAGCTCGGTAACCTTGATGGGCAGCCCGAGGGAGCCGAGCCTGTCGAGGCGCTGCTTGATGAAGTTCGGATTCAGCTGGCGGTCACCGAAGTGGCACTGCACGCCAATACCGTGCACGGGCACCTTGCGGTCGAGCATTCCCTTCACGATATCGTAGAGGCGTTCGGTTTCGCCGGCGGAGACCACGTTGTATTCGTTGATGAAGAGGCGTGCATCCGGGTCGGCGCGATGAGCCCACACATGGGCGGAGTCAAGCAGGTCCCAACCGCACTTGTTGAACACGAACGGTTCATGGAAGGCTTCGTTCCACACGTCGTATTCCTTGATGCGGCCCTTGTATTCCTTGAGGTCGCGGTCAATGCGAGCCTTGATCTTGTTCGAGATGTCCTTGCAGCTGCCCTGGTTACTGAAATGCTTGTCAAAGCCGTAGCCCTGGTGGCCCCACACGAGCGTATGCGCACGGAAGCCCCACTTGTAGGCGTCTACGTAGTCGAGGTACTGCTTGAATTCGTCGCGGCGGATCTTGCCCTTCTTGGGTTCGTATTCCGGCCACTTGAACTGGTTCTCGGGCACGCCGTACCAGAAGTACTTATTGGCAGTCTTCCTATACCAGGTCTCGATACTGTCCTTGCTGGGGTAAAGCGCGAGGGCCGTGCCGAACGGGAAGGCATGGCGCATGAGTTCCACCTTCACAGCAGCGCCAGGGGCGGCCTTGAGCGTAAAGTCCTTCTTGCGCAGGCTGTCGATGCGGGCGGCGGAGTTGTTGTACCAGGTCATGTCGTCGAGGCCTTCCACCTTCTCGATTTCTACGTCGTCCATTTGCAGCCAGCCCTTGGCCAGGCCCACATGGAACGTGACGTTGTTGAGACCGTAGCCCTTCTGGTCGGCAAGGAAGACCATGGAATATTCCTTCCAGTCCTTGGTCAGCATGAAGGAGGCGCTTTCTTTCTGGCGCCAGTCGGGAGGACCACCCTGCACGATGGCGTTGATGGGCATGTTGCCCTTCGCCTTGAACCTTAGCGTGTAATAGGCGGAATCGGCGAGCCACTTGGGCGGCTGCAGCTGCAGGCCCCACGAAGGATTGGGCAGTTCGGTTACCGTGAGCTTGACGCCTTCGGAACCGTTGACACCAAGACCCATTTCACCGACCTTCGATTCGTACTTGGCCGGGCCGTCCGGATTGTTCCAAATGTACCAGCCACCATCGCCATACGACAAGTCACCGTTGGTCAGCACGTTCTGCGCCATCAGCGGGGCAGCGACCAGGGCCGCGGCCGCGCACGCAATCTTCACACTCGAAAAATTCATAAGAACCTCGCTTTTTCGCCTAGAATATAACAATGACTAGGCTTCTTTTCTTCTATAAAATGCCTTTTTTCGTTTACTTGAAGGAACAAGATTCTCTTGAAAATGACTAAAGTGTATCAACTGTATCGCTTCCCAAAAGGGTTCCTATTCCGAATCTAGGCTTTTTTCTTTCGTCGTTCGTGTATAGTCTTTCGTCTATATCTATTTTTTCAAGTATGCACTACACTCCCTACCGCGATTTGCTTCTCAAGATTTTCCCGGACTACCAGAAGGTGAGAAAGCTCCCGCTGAACGGCGGCATGAGCTGCCCGAACCTCGACGGCACCAAGGGATTCTCGGGATGCAGCTACTGCAACAACCGCAGTTTTAGCCCGGTGTTCGACCAGGCGAAGGTCAGCATCCAGGAACAGCTCAATAAGTTTGTGCCGAGGCTCCGCGAAAAGTACCCGAACGCAGGCATCCTCGCCTACCTGCAGCCGTACACGAACACGCACGCGCCGCTGGAACACCTGAAGGGGATTATCGACCCGATTATTGCACACAAGGAAATTGCGGGCCTTGCGATAGGGACGCGCCCGGACTGCCTCGAAGACGAAAAGATCGCCTACCTCGCGGAGATGAACCGCAAGAAGCCGATTATCGTGGAAATTGGATTGCAGACCGCGAACGACCTGACGCTTGCCGCCATCAACCGCAAGCATACGCTCGCCGAATTCGAGGATGCGGTAAAGCGCTGCCAGGCGGCGGGACTCACCGTCACCACGCACGTGATTGTCGGGCTCCCCGGTGAAACAATGGAAGACTTCAAAAAGACGGCCACCGTCGTCCGCGACCTGCACCTCGCCGCCGTGAAAATCCACCCGCTACACATCGTCGCGGGCACCGTGATGGCGCAGGACTTCTCCGCCGGCGAAATCAAGCTGCTCAGTTTCGAGGAATACTGCGCCGCGGTCGCCGAAATGATCAAGATTATCGGGCCGGATACCGCCATCGAGCGTTTCAGCGGCGAAAGCCCGAGCGAAATGCTGCTCGCCCCGAACTGGTGCGGCGAGCGCGACCGCATCATCGCAGAAGTGGAAAAGCTGCTCGCGGGATGACTCGGAGAAAAATTAAACGATGAAACGTATTGAAGACTACATCATTTCCGTTCCGGATTTTCCACAGCCGGGAATTTTGTTCCGCGACATCACGGGTATCCTGAACGATGCCGATGGCCTCAAGCTCACGCTCGATGCCCTTTACAAGGCGCTGGAAAACGTGGAATTTGACTTGGTCGCCGGGCTGGAAGCGCGTGGCTTTTTGTTCGGAGTCTCGCTCGCCGAGCATTTCCACAAGCCGTTCGTGCCCGTGCGCAAAAAGGGAAAGCTCCCCCGCGAAACCGTCGGCATTACCTACGATTTGGAATACGGGCAGGCAAGCATCGAAGTCCACAAGGACGCCGTAAAGCCCGGCCAGAAGGTAGTCATCATCGACGACCTGCTCGCGACAGGCGGCACGGCCAGGGCCGCAGCCCATCTCATCGAAAAGCTGGGCGGCAAGGTGGAACTCTTGCTGTTCGTCATCGAACTGTTCGACCTGCACGGCCGCGAAGCCTTGAAAGGCTACAACATTGAGACGCTCACGAAATTCCCGGGGCACTAATAGAATTTGGTATTAGGAATTCGGAATTACTATATTTCCGCGCGTAAAAAAGAGGATTTTAAAATGGCAAAGACTAGCGCAAAGAAAACAGAAACCAAAGCCAAGAAGGGCACCCAGACCAACATGTGGACCGGCCGTTTTGCTAGCGGCATGGCGCAAAGCATGGTGGATCTGAGCTTTAGTTTGCAATTCGACGCTGAACTCATCGAAGAAGACATCGAAGGCAGCATCGGCCACGGCAAGGGCCTGGTGGAATCCGGCGTGCTCAGCAAGGCCGATTACAAGAAGATTTGCGATGGCTTGGCCAGCATCCTCAAGGACTACAAGGCCGGCAAGAACCTGTGGAAGGAATCCGACGAAGACATCCACATGGCCGTGGAGCGCGTGCTCACCGAACGAATCGGCGCTCTCGGCAAGAAGATTCACACGGGCCGTAGCCGTAACGACCAGGTCTGCACGGACTTCAAGCTTTACATGCGCCATCGCGCCGCCGAAATCCGCGCCCTCGAAGTGAGCCTGATGGAAACGGTCCTCGACCTCGCGAAAAAGTACTTCGGCAAGATGATGCCGGGTTACACGCACCTGCAGCAGGCACAGCCCATCTACTTCAGCCATTACCTGATGAGCATGTTCTTCGCCGTGAGCCGCGACGTGAAGCGCCTCGACAACTTCCTCGAACTGCACAGCGAACTTCCGCTCGGTAGCGGTGCCATGGCCGGTTCCGCATTCCCCTACCACCGCGCCCTCGTTGCGAAGGAACTCGGATTCAACGGCGTGAGCCCGAACAGCATCGACGCCGTGAGCCATCGCGACATGATGCTCGAATTCGAAGCGGACCTCGCGATTATCGCGAACACGATGAGCCGCTACGCCGAAGACTTTGTGAACTGGAGCACCAGCGAATTCGGCTATCTCACCCTGCACGACGCCTTCTCCAGCGGTTCCTCGATGATGCCGCAGAAGAAGAACCCGGATTCCATGGAACTCATCCGCGGAAAGTCCGGTCGCATGCTCGGAAACTTCAGCGCCCTCTACACGCTGGTGAAGGGTGCCCCGCTCAGCTACAGCCGCGACCTGCAAGAAGACAAGGAACCGGTATTCGACTCCGTCCATAACGTGAAGGTGATTCTCCGCGTGATGAAGGAAGCTTTGGAAAGCGCACGTTTCAATTTCGACAAGATGCATGCGAAGATGCTGCCGGCGCTGCTGGCTACCGACCTCGCTGACTTGCTGGTCGAATCCGGCGTGCCGTTCCGCGACGCCCACCACGTGGTCGGTAGCCTGGTCGGCGAAGCCGCCCGCCAAGGCCTCGAATTCACGGACCTTAGCGACGAGGCCTGGGAAGCCGCCGGCGTCCCGAACGTGAAGCAGATGAAGAAGACGCTCACGTTTGAATACAGCGTTTCCCGCCGTAACATCGAAGGCGGCACGGGCCCCAAATCTGTGAAGCAGCAGTTCGGCAAGGCCGAAGCGATTCTGAAGAAATTCAAGAAGTAGGCAGCACAAGTACGGTTATATAACCGTATGGATTCCGAGACTTTCAGTCCCAGGATGACAGCCTCGAGGATGACAAAGTCCGCGAGGCTTATTTCTTGTCTTGCGGGACAAGCTTTTCCACGATGCGGAACAGCTCGTTGTAGATTTCCAGGAAGTCCTCAATCCAAATCGGATCGCGCTCCCCGACAATATGGAGAGTCTCTTCCAGCGTATGCTGGGCGTTGTAGAGGCCGACCTGCGAGCCTTCGGGCTGCGCGAAGTTGCCGGAGCGGTACGCCATCACGGCGGCGAGGCGTGCGCGGTAACTGCGGCGGAGGCGCATAATCAAGGCGGAACGCAACGCGAGGAGTTCCTCGTGCGCATCCAGAAACTTCCCTTCGGAAATCCACTGCTCAACAACCTTGAGTCGACGGTTCACGGATTCACGTTCCGTCGACGGGATAAGCGGCCCTTTCGCCGACAATGTCTTGCGGATACGGTTCACAACATCGGTGAGCATTTCGGCATTCCAGAACGTCATCGGCGTAAAGTCGGCCTTGCCGTTTTCCACAATCTTGGGCTTGTGCGAATCTACCCAGCGATCCAGCTTGTCGAGCACGCGCACGGCTTCGGGAGCGCGGTCAATCGCCACATATTCCTGCGCACGTGTCAGGAGCGCGTCGGCATACACCATGCGCCAGTGGGGCAACTTGCCCGACTTACGGATGCCGTCCATTTCTTGACGGATGCTGTCGATTCGTTCCTGCATCGGCCCTAGTTCACCTTACGTTCTTCAAGTCCTGATTTCTGGAGCGGCGTCACGCCGATTTCCACGCGACGGTTCAAGCGACGATGTTCTTCGCTGTCGTTCGGATACTTCGGCTGGAATTCGCCAAAGCCCGCGGCAAACAGGCGTTCGGGCGGGAATCCCTGTGCAATAAGCGTCTTCACCACGTTTACGGCACGCTCGGTAGAGAGGTTCCAGTTGGTGTACGAAGTGGAACCGCTGAACGGGATATCGTCGGTAAAGCCGCTCACCATGATTACATCGTTTTCGCCAAGCACATCGTGCAGGCCCTTGCTGATGCCCTCGATAACGCGGACACCTTCGGGAGTCAGGTCGGCACCGTTAATCGGGAAAAGGAAGCTCGCCTGAATCTGGATCTTGCCGTCTTCAAGCGCAATCAGGCCCTTCTCAATAGAAGACTTGAGGCTCTGCGACAAGAGGGCGTTACGCTCGGAAGCAATCTTTCGCATTTCTTCCTGGCAGCTCAGCACCTCTTCCTCGGTACGCGTGAGGTCTTCGGCCTTCTGTTCCTTGAGGGTCGCCATCGCCACGAACGCAAGGATGAACAGCGAGACAAGGGCGACGCCCAAGTCCGTGTAGGCCATCCAGGGATTGTTGTTCTCTTCGCGACGGAATCGCATCGGCTAGCCCTCCTTAGGCTGCTGGGCGGAAACCTGCGCGCGCTGAGTCTGTTCCATGACCTCGAGCAAGATTTCCTGCGTCTTGACCGCGTTTTCCATGAGCACTTCGCTTGCACGTTCATGGAACGCTTCCAGCGACTGATTGAGGTGCTCGACAAAATTGTCTTCTTCTTCGTGTTCGGCAGTATCGCCGCTGAGTTTTTCGAGAATCGTCTCGAGGGCGCTGCGGAGCATTTCGAGGTTTGCGCTGAGTTCAGACTGGTTCACGCGCATAAGTTCCGCGGTTTCCACGATGTTGCCGCCAAGAGCGTCCGTCGCCTCTTTCTCCTTGACCACACGGCTGTCGATGCTCTCGGTGAGAGCCTTCTGGGCTTCGAGAAGCACGGCCGAGGTGTCGGAAAGTTTCTGGAATGCACCGAGAATATCGTTCGAGAGGGTGCTGAGCTTTTCGGCAACGGAATTGCTGAGCTCGGCAGAACCTGCCTGCGCCTTCTCGGCCACCTGGAGCGCAACGTTCTTGAGAGTCTCGAGACCCTGCTTTTGCGATTCCACGCTGGCGGTCGTCTGGTCGGACAGGCGCGCCATGAAGCTGTTCCACTGCTCGCCCGACTGCTTGACCTGATCGGCCACAGATTCCGCGATATGGCGCGAGGCCGTCGTAGCCACGGATTCGAGGCCGTTCTTGACGCCTTCGGAAATGTTGCCCAGCTTGTCGTCGAGCCTTGCGGGAATGGCGTCCATGCCCTTGACAATCGATGCCATGGAATCGCCGAGCTTGGCCGTTGTTGCAGAAAGTTCGACACCCACCTTGTCCACGACGCCCACCAGGCACTGCTGCACGGAATTCACGACGTCGTTCAGGTTGCGGTTGACAATTTCAAACAGGCGTTCGATTTCGCCCTTGTCCTTTTCGACCTCGCTGGAGGAATCTCCCTGCAATTCGAGAGTGAGGCTGTCGAGACGCACCATGAAGGCGTCACGGGCAGAAAGGAGGAGAGAACGGCTGGCATTCAAGACAAGGGCCGCAAACAGGCCGCAAAGGCTAGTGCCAAAAATGCCCTTCATGTTCTGGAACAAAAGCTGGATTGTATCGAGGGTACCCTGGGTGGAAGAATTGTCCATCACGCTGCCGGCCGTAGCGACCGAGAACATGAGGCCGAAGAACGTACCCATAAGGCCAAGCAGAATCACCGTTCCGCTACTGCTGCGGGGAACATTCACGTTGGAACCCGCCGAAAGAATCTCGAACGCAATCGGAGAATCGAGGCGGATACCCTTTTCGGCCAGGCGGCGCGCCATATTCAAGCGGCGAGCGACAACGCCATCACCGTTCACGGCGAACACCTTACGGCTTTCGCAAGAAGCAATCAACTCTTCTTCTTCGTTTACCTGCCTTACCGCACGGAGCGTCATCACCTGTTCCGCAAGGAACACCGCGAAGATGGCTATCATGATGATCCATCCGAAGAGCGGGGCGCCAAAATAGAGGGCTCCGACCATCAGGACGGCGAAACCGACTATCGTCAGCAATAAGATTGAATTGAAAGCGTTCTTCATAGTTTACCCTAATTGAGTTTTGGCTTATCCAAGGCCAATGTTTCAAACAAGTTAAGTTGACCACGGTTGAACCCGCGGAGGAAGAGTGCCCACTTGTCGTGGTACCACTCGATTACCTGAAGCGTGAGCCCGCGCGCATAATCACAGAAATCGTCTGTAAAGGCGAGGAATCCGTTCTCGTAGGCGTAATGGGGATTCCAGTAACGGCCTACATTGCGGGCGCAGGCGGCTGCAGTAGAATAATAACGCGGAGGAGTCTTTGCCGTAAATGCCGCGGCAAAGCGTTTTTTGGCAATCTGGTTGAGCGACTGGCGGAGCGACACGATCATCGCGTTCTCCTTTTCGCGGAGGCCTTCCTCCAGGCACGGCAAGAGCTTGCTCACTGCATCTACGGCACTCTCGCTGTGCCAGTACTTGCAGAGTTTTTCTTGCAGCTGCGCTACTCGGCCGTGCATACGCACGAACAGCGGTTCAGCATCGCTCACAAGCAGGTGGATTGTCGCCGAATAGAAGGCGCTTATATCCTGCTTGTTGTTCTTTACCGTAAAGGCCCAGCCTTTTTCCTCGTCGTGCGTCAAGAATTCCCCGCCTTCCAGGAGCAGGCGCAACACCTCGTCGGTCGAAAAGCGCTGCATCCACTTGGCGCGGAACTCGTCATAAAGCTTGTTGGCTGCTTCCACGATTTGCGGGAATCCCGTATCGCAGAGCTTCCAGGCCGTCTCGCTGTAGCTGATGACCTCGGAACCCGCGACAGCCTCTTCGCGGTTGTTGAGCATCGCATCTAGGTGCTCGAAAAGGGCGATGGACCAGGTGACCATCATGGACTGCGAGATGGTGGCCATCATCATCGAACGGTCAGGACGGGCGTTCAGCCGAACGCTCGTACCCGTCATCTTGCGAATTGCCCGTCGAAATGATTCCTGCACCAAAGCCTCCTAGAATCCAATCTCGATGCGCTGCCATACGTTGCGGCTTACGCGCTTGCCCTGGGACGACATCTCGTCGTTTTCCTTGCGGACGTCGGCTTCCAGATTGTCCTTAATCAAAGACAGGTCGCCATCGTAGTTGCCGCCTTCTTCCAAATAAAGTCCGTAAACGTTGTTGCTCACCTTCGTATCGGCGGCAAGGACCTTCCCCGCCCGCACCGAGAGCGCAAAACGGTTCCTGGTAAAGTCGCAACGGCTCAGGAACACCTCCGGGGTGTCGTCAATCCACAACCCGTAGTAGTTGTTGATGTACTTGACGTTCTCGAAGATACCGCGGGCACGGAACACCGTATTGCGGAAGGCGTTCTCCACGATCAGGTTCTTCACCTCGAACGGCTTACTGCTAGAAACAAAGTGGATTCCGTTCCAGCTTTCGCTAGAATCGGCGCTGCGGAAGGCAATCGGCTTGGCTTCGGTGCCAAGGATGCGCACGGGGCCGCGGAGCATGAGCTTGGCGTACTCGCCCATGAGGACCGTCACCCCAGGTTCCACTTCGAAAGTGTCGGTAGAACCGAGGACCACGCCCTGTTCCAGTATATAGGGACTGTCCTTCTCCAACAGACTGATCTTGCCGTTCTCCACCTGCGGGAACGGCATTTCGCCCGCCGACACAATCGCCGCGAGCGTCAAGAAGCCCGAAAGGGCGAATTTACTGAGCCTGTTCAATTTCGCCCCTCAGTTTAATCTTTTGGACAACATGCATGTTCGGCAATACTCGGGAGGCGACGATATCGTGGACATTCAGGTGGCCGGAAAGCTCCAGGCTGCCAGAGGTGATAACCCCGTGGGTGATGTCGAAGAGGATGTGGCCGGAACCAACGATGAAGCCGTCGCTTTCCATACGTACATCCGAAGTCGAGTCCGGAATTTCCTTGTACTTCACGTTCATGCCTATCTTGGCCATCTGCACGCCGTCGTGCAGGTACACATCATCAAGGCTAAAGGACTTGTAGACCGT